>NZ_JBFAMR010000104.1:0-20728 GCF_040656595.1 Actinoplanes sp. NPDC049802 | reverse complement strand
TCGTGAGGCGGTGCGGTTCGCCGGGGCGGTGCAGGTGTTGAGGGATCGTCGTGTCGGCACGTTCCTGGAGATCGGGCCGGATGCTGTGCTGACCGCGCTGGGCCCGGACCTGGCCGACGGGGAGTGGATCCCGGCGTGCCGCCGGGACCGCCCGGAAGCGGACACCCTCGCCACCGCGTTCGCCCGGCTCGCCGTCCGGGGTGTGCCGATCGACTGGCCGGCCGTCGTCGCGGGCCGCACCGTCGCACTGCCCACCACCGCGTTCGAGCACCAGTCGTTCTGGCCCCGGCCGGGCGCCGGAACCCCGGACGCCGGTGGGCTGGGCCAGGCGGCGGCGAACCATCCGCTGCTGGGCGCGGCTGTCGAACTGCCCGGCGGCGGGGCCGTCTTCACCGGCCGCCTCGCCCTGAACACCCATCCGTGGCTGGCCGACCACGCCGTCGCGGACCTGGTGCTGCTGCCCGGCGCCGCCCTGGTGGAACTGGCCGCGCACGTCGGCCGCGAACTGGACTGCCCCCGCGTCGAGGAGCTGATCCTGGAAGTGCCGCTGGTCCTGCCGGACCGGCGCGGCGTCCAGGTGCGGGTCACCGTCGGCGGCCCGGCTCCGGACGGCGGACGCGACGTGAGCGTGCACTCCCGGGCCGAGAACGGGGAGGACTGGACCACGCACGCCACCGGACTGCTCCACCCGGCCGGAACCGGCGGCGCCGACCTGCGGACCTGGCCACCGCGGGCCGAGGAGGTCGACGTGTCGGCCACCTACGACGACCTGTTCGCGCGCGGCCTGCGGTACGGCCCGGTCTTCCAGGGACTGACCGCGGCCTGGCGGCGCGACGACGAGATCTTCGCCGAGATCACCCTTCCCGAGGCCGCGCACGACGACGCGGCCCGCTTCGGACTGCACCCGGCGCTGCTGGACGCCACCCTGCACGCGGTGGCGGCGACCGGCGACGGCGAAGCGGTGCTGCCGTTCTCCTGGCGCGGCGTCACCGTGCACGCGACCGGCGCCACCCGGCTACGGGCCCGGATCGTGCCCGGCGGCGACGGCAGCGTGGCGATCACCGTCGCCGACGCCACCGGCGCGCCGGTGGCCACGGTCGAGGCCCTCTCGGTACGCCCGGTGTCGGCGGATCAACTGACCGCCCTGCGCCGGGACCGGCACGACGCGCTGCTGTGCCTGGACTGGACACCGCTGCCGGCCGGGGACACCCTCCCCCCATCCGTCACGGCGATCGGGCTCGGCGGGACCCACCATGACCTGTCGGCCCTCGCCGCCGCGGTCGACGCCGGGGAACCGGTGCCGGACGTGGTGCTGGCCCGGTGTGCGCCGGACCGGGACCTGCCGGAACCGGACCGGGTGCGGGCTGCCACACACCAGGTGCTCGCCCTGGTCCAGCAGTGGCTGGCCGACGACCGGTTCACCGGCTCCCGGCTGGCCGTGCGGACCGGTGGCGCGGTGCCCACCGGTCCCGGTGAGGACGTGACCGACCTGGCCGCGGCCGCCGTCTGGGGCCTGATCCGGTCCGCCCAGTCCGAGCAGGGCGACCGGTTCGTGCTGATCGACGCCGACCGGGACGACACGGCCGGACTGACCGCCGCGCTCGGCTCCGGCGAACCGCAGCTCGCGATCCGTGGTGGGCGGCTGCTGGTGCCCCGCCTGACCCACGCCGAGCCGGCCCCCCGCGAGACCCCGGTCTTCGACGGGCCGGTGCTGGTCACCGGCGCCACCGGCACGCTCGGCCGGCTGGTCGCCCGGCACCTGGTCACCGCACACGCCGTGCGGCGGCTGGTGCTGGTCAGCCGACGCGGCCCGGCCGCCGACGGGATGACCGAACTGCACACCGAACTGGCCGGTCTGGGTGCCGAGGTCACCGTCGCCGCCTGTGACGTCGCCGACCGGGAAGCGGTGGCCGCGCTGCTCGCCGCGCACCCGGTCCGCGGGATCGTGCACACCGCGGGTGTCCTCGACGACGGTGCCGTCACCTCGCTCACCCCGGACCGGATGGACGTGGTGCTGCGGCCCAAGGCCGACGCCGCCACCCACCTGCACGAACTGGCCGGCGACCTGACCGCCTTCGTGCTCTTCTCCTCCGCCTCCGGTGTGCTCGGTGGTCCCGGCCAGGGCAACTACGCCGCCGCCAACGCCTACCTGGACGCCCTCGCCGAGCACCGGCGGGCACACGGCCTCCCCGCGGTGTCGCTGGCCTGGGGCCGCTGGGAGCAGGCCGGCATGGCGGACCGGCTGAGCGAGGCCGACCGGAGGCGGATGTCGCGGTCCGGCGTCGACGCCATCACCGCCGACGAGGGGCTCGCCCTGTTCGACGCGGCCCTGCACGGCCGGGCCACGATCGCGCCGATCAAGCTGAACCAGCGGATGCTGCGTGACCGGGCAGCCGCCGGGCTGCTGCCGCCGGTGCTGCGCGGCCTGGTCCGGGCACCCGCCCGGCGAGCGGCGGGCGCGGACGCCGGCGCGGCCGAGGCCCTGCGGCAGCGGCTCGCCGGCCGGGACGCCGACGAGGCCGGGGAGATCCTGCTCGACCTGGTACGAGCCCAGGCCGCCGCGGTACTGGCCCACCCGGACCCGTCCGCGGTCGCTGCCGACCGGCCGTTCAGCGAGCTCGGGTTCGACTCGCTCACCGCGGTCGAGCTGCGCGATCGGGTGCTCGCGGTGACCGGTCTGCGGCTGCCCGCGACGCTGATCTTCGACCACCCGACATCGAAGGCGCTGGCCGTACACCTGCAGCGCGAACTGTCCGGTGAGCCGGGCGCCGGCAACGTGTCGCTCGCGGCCTTCGCCGAACTCGACCGGCTGGAGGCGACGCTGGCGGCGATCGACGAGCAGTCCCGGTCGCGGCTGTCGGCGCGGCTGCGGGAGGTGCTGGCCCGGATCGGCGGCGAGCCGGAGCCGATCACCGGCGACATCGAATCCGCCACCGACGACGAGGTCTTCGCACTCATCGACCGAGAGCTGGGAATGTCATGACACCGCGAGGAAGGCGACGGTAGTGGCCAACGAGGACAAGCTCCGGGACTACCTCAGGCGCGTCACCGCGGACCTGCAGAGGACCAGGCAGCGCCTGCACGAGGTGGAGGCGTCCGGGCACGAGCCGATCGCGATCGTCGGCATGGCCTGCCGCTATCCCGGCGGCGTGACCGGCCCGGAGGATCTGTGGCGGCTGGTGTCCACGGGCGCCGACGCGACCGGGGCGTTCCCCACCGACCGTGGCTGGGACCTCGCCGCGCTGCACGATCCGGAGTCGGCCCGGGAGGACACCTCCTATACCGCGCGCGGCGGCTTCCTGTACGACGCGGCCGAGTTCGACCCGGCGTTCTTCGGGATCAGCCCGCGCGAGGCGGCCCGGATGGACCCGCAGCAGCGCCTGCTCCTCGAGGTCTCCTGGGAGGCGCTGGAGCGTGGCGGCATCGACCCGGCCTCCCTGGCCGGCACCCCGGCCGGGGTGTTCGCCGGGCTGATGTACCACGACTACCCGGGCAGCAACAGCTCCGGCAGCGTGGTGTCCGGGCGGGTGTCCTACACGCTGGGCTTCGAAGGCCCGGCGGTCACCGTGGACACCGCCTGCTCCTCCTCCCTGGTGGCGCTGCACCTGGCGATACAGGCGCTGCGCCGGGGCGACTGCTCCCTCGCGCTGGCCGGTGGCGTCTCGGTGATGGCGACCCCGTTGACCTTCGTCGAGTTCTCCCGTCAGCGCGGGCTGTCCCCGGACGGCCGCTGCCGGTCGTACTCGGACGCGGCCGACGGCACCGGTTTCGCCGAGGGCGCCGGGGTGCTGGTGGTGGAGCGGCTGTCGGACGCGGTCCGCAACGGCCACCGGGTGCTCGCCGTGGTCCGCGGCTCCGCGGTCAACCAGGACGGCGCCTCCAACGGGCTGACCGCGCCGAACGGGCCGTCGCAGCAGCGGGTCATCGAGGCCGCCCTGCTCGACGCGGGCCTGTCGACCCGCCAGGTCGACGTGGTGGAGGGGCACGGCACCGGCACCACGCTGGGCGACCCGATCGAGGCGCAGGCGCTGATCGCGACCTACGGGCAGGACCGGGAAATCCCGCTCTGGCTCGGCTCGATCAAGTCGAACCTCGGCCACACCCAGGCCGCGGCCGGTGTCGCCGGGGTGATCAAGATGGTGCTGGCGCTCCGGCACGGCGAACTGCCCGCCACCCTGTACGCCGAACAGCCGTCGGGCAAGGTGGACTGGACGGCCGGGAACGTGCGGCTGCTCTCCTCGGCCATCCGGTGGCCGCAGACCGGGCAGCCGCGCCGGGCGGCCGTGTCGTCGTTCGGCTTCAGCGGGACCAACGCGCACGTGATCCTGGAGCAGGCGCCGGCCGCCGAAGCACCCGAACCGGCGTCGGCCCCGGTGGCATCGCTGCTGGTCACCGCCCGTTCCGCGGAGGGACTGCGTGAGCAGGCCCGGCGGCTCGCCGTGGTGGCCCCCGCTCTGGAACCCGCCGAGCTGGGATTCGCGCTGGCCACCACCCGGTCCCGTTTCGAACACCGGGCCGCGGTGGTCGGCACGTCGGCCGGGGAGTTGACCGCCGGCCTGACCGCGCTGGCCCGGGACGAACCGGCCACCGGCCTGGTCCGCGGGCGAGCCATCGCGACGGCCCGGCCCGCCATGCTCTTCGCCGGGCAGGGCTCGCAACGGCCCGGCATGGGCCGGGGGCTGTACGCGGCGTACCCGGCGTTCGCGGCCGCCTTCGACGAGGTCTGCGACGCGCTCGACCCGCATCTGGACCGCCCGCTGCGGGCGGTGCTGGACAGCGACGACCTGCACCGGACCGGGTATGCCCAGCCCGCCCTGTTCGCGATAGAGGTGGCGCTGTACCGGCTGGTCCGGTCCTGGGGTGTCACCCCGTCGGTACTGGCCGGCCACTCCGTCGGCGAACTCGCCGCCGCCCACGTGGCCGGGGTGTTCTCCCTGGACGACGCGGCCCGCCTGGTCGCCGCCCGGGGCCGGTTGATGCAGGCGCTGCCCGCCGGTGGGGTGATGCTGGCGGTGCGGGCGACCGAGGACGAGGTGTCGCCACTGCTCGGCCCGGAGGTGGATCTCGCCGCGGTGAACGGCCCGGACTCGGTCGTGATCTCCGGTGCCGAGCAGGCGGTGGCCGCGATCGAGGAACGGTTCGCTGACCGGCGTACCAGAAGGCTGCGGGTGTCGCACGCGTTCCACTCGCCGCTGATGGAGCCGATGCTCGACGACTTCCGTGCGGTGGCACGGACCGTGACCTACGCGCCGCCCGCGATCCCGGTGATCTCCACGGTCACCGGCGCCCCGGCCGGCCCCGAGATCGCCACCGCGGAGTACTGGGTGGGCCAGGTCCGGGCGGCGGTGCGGTTCGCCGGCGCGGTCCGGGCGGCGGCGGCGACCGGCGTCACCACGTTCCTGGAACTGGGCCCGGACGCGGTGCTGTCGACCATGGCCGCCGAGTGCCTGGACGGTGACGTGCTGGCCACGTCGCTGCTGCGCCGGGACCGGGACGAGCCGCTCGCCCTGGTGGAGGCGCTGGCCCGGCTGGAGACCCGCGGCGTGACCCTGGACGCGGCGGCCTTCTACCACCGTGCCGGCCCGTCGTGGATCGATCTTCCGACGTACGCCTTCCAGCACGAGCGGTACTGGCTGGACAGCCCGGAACCGGCCACCACGACCGGTGGCGGCGACGAGGACGGTCTGTGGGCGGCGGTGGACAGCGGCGACATCGACACCGTGGTCCGGACCCTCGACCTGGACCCGCGGGCGCCGCTGTCGTCGGTGCTGCCCGCGCTGGCCGCGTGGCGCCGGGACTCGCACGAGCGGGCCGCCCTCGACGGCTGGCGCTACCAGATCCGCTGGGAGCGCCGATCCGGCCCGCTGACCGCTTCCCTGACCGGCGTCTGGCTCCTGGTCGGCGCCGAGTCCGGTGGCGAGACCGCGGTGGCCGTCACGGCCGCGCTCACCGCGCACGGCGCCACCGTGGTCCCGGCCGGGCTCGATGAACTGCCCGGGCACCTCGACGGTGCACCGGCCGGTGTGGTGTCGCTGCTCGGGCTCGACGAGGCGGAACTGCCCGGGCGTCCCGGGGTGCCGGCGGGCGCGGCCGGCACCCTCGAGCTGGTACGTGCCCTGGCCGGTCACCGGGTGCCGCTGTGGTGCCTGACCCGTGGCGCGGTCACCACCGCACCGGCCGACCCCGTCACCGCGGTGGCCCAGGCCCAGATCTGGGGCCTCGGCCGGGTCGCCGCCCTGGAACTCCCGGAGACCTGGGGCGGTCTGGTGGACCTGCCGGCCCGGCTCGACGAACGGACCGGCGCCGCCCTGGCCGGAGTGCTCGCCGGCATCGGTGAGGACCAGGTCGCGGTACGCCCGGCCGGCGTCTTCACCCGCCGCCTGCACCGAGCCCCGGCCGCCGGGACCGCCCGGTGGCGGGGCGCCCGGGGCACCGTGCTGATCACCGGCGGCACCGGCACCCTCGGCCGCGCCGTCGCCCGGTGCTACGCGGCCGGCGGGGCGGAGCGGGTGGTCCTGCTCAGCAGGCGCGGCACCGCCCCCGACGGTCTCCTGGACGAGCTGCGCGCGCTGGGGGCGGAGGCCGAGACGGAGGCGTGCGACGTCGCCGACCGGGCCGCGCTGGCCGCGGTGGCCGGCCGGCACCCCGGGATCCGGGCGGTCGTGCACGTCGCGGGGCTGGCTCAGCTCACCGAGCTGGTGACGATGAGCCTCGCCGAGTACACCGAGGTGGTCTCGGCCAAGGTGGCCGGCGCCGCCAACCTCGACGCCGTGTTCACCGGCCGGGAATTGGACGAGTTCGTGCTGTTCTCCTCGGTGGCCGGGGTCTGGGGCAGCGGTGGCCAGGCCGCCTACGCCGCCGGCAACGCCTACCTGTGCGCGCTGGCCGAGGCACGCCGGGCCCGGGGGAAGGCCGCCACCTCGGTCGCCTGGGGTCCGTGGGCGGAGAGCACCCTGGTCGACGACGAGATGTCGGCTGCCCTGCGGCGGCGCGGGCTCCGCCCGATGGCCGAGGAACGGGCGATCACCGCCCTGCGGACCGCGCTGGCCGCCGGGGACACCACGGTGACGGTCGCCGATCTGGACTGGGACACCTTCCTCGGATCGTTCACGGCGCTGCGGCCCAGCCGCCTGTTCGAGCCGGTCGCCCCGGCGGCCTCCGCCCCGGCGCCCGCCGCGTCCTCGTCCGATTTCGCCCGGCGGCTCGCCGGACTGCCCGAGGCCGATCGGCTCGGCCACGTCACCGGGCTGGTCCGAACCCAGGTCGCGCTGACCCTCGACTACACCGGGCCGGACGCCGTCGACCCGGACCGGGCCTTCAAGGAACTGGGCTTCGACTCGGTCACCGCGGTGGAGTTCCGCAACCGGATGATCGAGGCCACCGGGGTACGGATGTCCGCCGCCGTCGCCTTCGACTACCCGACCCCGGCCGCGCTCGCCGCCCACCTGCTGGAGAGCAGCGCCCCAGAGGTGGCCGTCCGTGGCGATGCCGTGGACGAGCCGATCGCCATCGTCGGCATGAGCTGCCGGTTCCCCGGTGAGGTCGGCTCACCGGAGGAGCTGTGGGCGATGCTGAGCGACGGGCGGGACGGGATCGGCCCGTTCCCGGCCGACCGCGGCTGGGATCTGGACCGGCTGTTCCACTCCGACCCGGAGCACGCCGGGACCAGCTACGTCAGCGAGGGCGGCTTCCTGTCCGACCTGGCCGGGTTCGACGCGGACTTCTTCGGCATCAGCCCGCGCGAGGCCGAGGCGATGGATCCGCAGCAGCGACTGGTGCTGGAGGGCGCCTGGGCGGCGTTCGAGGACGCCGGCATCGACCCGGCCGGCCTGCGGGGCAGCGCGACCGGGGTGTACGTCGGCGCCAACAACGTCGACTACAGCCGGATCAACGGCGGCGCGGGTACGAGCGCCGAGGGTTTCGTGGCCACCGGCACCGCCGCGAGCATCCTGTCCGGCCGGCTGTCGTACGTCCTCGGGCTGTCCGGCCCGGCCCTGACGGTGGACACCGCGTGCTCGTCGTCCCTGGTGGCGATGCACCTGGCGGTACGGGCGCTGCGTTCCGGGGAGGTCGCGACGGCGATCGCCGGAGGCGTGACCGCGATGTCCACGCCGGGAGCGTTCATCGAGTTCAGCCGGATGCGGGGGCTCGCCCCGGACGGGCGCTGCAAGGCGTTCGCGGCGGGCGCCGACGGCACCAACTGGGGCGAGGGCATCGGCATGGTCGTGCTGGAGCGGCTCTCCGACGCGGTCGCCGCCGGGCACCAGGTCCTCGCGGTGATCCGGGGCAGCGCGGTCAACCAGGACGGCGCGTCCAACGGGCTGACCGCCCCGAACGGGCCGGCCCAGCAGCGGGTGATCCGGCAGGCGCTGGCCGACGCCGGACTGTCCCCGGACGACGTGGACGCGGTCGAGGCACACGGCACCGGCACCGCTCTGGGTGACCCGATGGAGGCCGACGCGCTGTTCGCCACCTACGGGCGGGACCGGGCCGGTGACCGGCCGCTCTGGCTGGGCTCGGTGAAGTCGAACATCGGTCACACCCAGGCGGCGGCCGGTGTCGCCGGGGTGATCAAGATGGTGCTGGCGCTCCGGCACGGCGAACTGCCGCGCACCCTGCACGTGGACGAGCCGACCGGGCACGTCGACTGGGACGGCGGGGTACGCCTGCTCGCCGAACCGCGGCCCTGGTCCCGCAACGGGCGTCCCCGCCGGGCCGGGGTCTCCTCCTTCGGGTTCAGCGGCACCAACGCCCACGTGATCATCGAGGAGGGCCCGCGGCAGCCGGTGGCCGGGGAACCCGGCGACACCGGGCCGGTCGCCCTGGTGCTCTCCGCCCGTTCCGACGCCGCGTTGCGTCACCAGGCGGAGAGCCTGCTGCCGCTGCTGTCCCGGGAGCGGCCGATCGACCTGGCGTACTCGCTGTCGCTGCGCACCGCCCACCCACGCCGGGCGGCGCTGGCCGGCACCCCGGACGAACTGCGGGCGGGACTGGCCGCGCTCGCCGCCGGGGAACCGGCTCCGGGCCTGTGCACCGGGCTCGCCGGCGCCCCGGGCAAGGTCGCCCTCGCCTTTCCCGGCCAGGGCTCGCAGTGGATCGGGATGGGCGTCGAGCTGCTCGACACCTCGCCGGTCTTCGCCGCCCGGATCGCCGAGTGCGAGGCCGCGCTCGCGCCGTACGTCGACTGGTCGCTGGAGGCGGTGCTGCGGGACGGCTCCGGACTGGACCGGGTGGACGTCGTACAACCGGTGCTTTTTGCCGTGATGGTGTCGCTGGCGGAGTTGTGGCGCTCGCACGGGGTGGAACCCGCCGCCGTGGTCGGGCACTCGCAGGGGGAGATCGCCGCCGCGTGTGTGGCCGGTGCGCTGACCGTGCCGGACGCGGCGAAGGTCGTCGCGCTGCGCAGCCGGGCGCTGCTGCGGCTGTCCGGCAAGGGCGGCATGGTGTCCGTGCCGCTGCCCGTCGCCGAGGTGCGGGAGCGGCTGGAACGCTACGCCGGGCGGGTCACCGTGGCCACCGTCAACGGCCCGCGCACCACCGTGGTGGCCGGCGAGGTGGACGCGCTGGAGCAGATGCTGGCCGAGGCGCTCCACGACGGGGTCCGCGCCAAACGGATCGACGTGGACTACGCGTCGCACTCGGCGTTCGTGGAGCAGATCGAGGACGATCTGCTGGAGATGCTCTCCGGGATCACCCCGCGGCTCCCGGACGTCCCGCTCTACTCGACCGTGGACGACCGCTGGCTGGACAGCCCGCCCGACGCCGGGTACTGGTACCGCAACCTGCGGCAGACGGTGTGGTTCGAACCGGCCGTGCGGGCCTTGCTCGACTCCGGTGTCACCACCCTGATCGAGGTCAGCCCGCATCCGGTGCTGACCATCAGCATGCAGGACGTGGCCGACGACGCCGAGGCCAAGGCCACCGTGTTCGGCTCGCTGCGCCGCGACGAGGGCGGGCCGTCCCGGTTCCTGCTCTCCCTGGGCGAGGCGTACGTGGCCGGGCTCGACCCGCGCTGGGAGCACCGCGACGCGCACCGGGTCCGGCTGCCCGGCTACCCGTTCCAGCACGAGCGGTACTGGCCGGCCACCGGGACCGGGACCGCCGACGCGGCCGGGCTGGGCCTGGCCGCCACCGACCACCCGCTGCTCGGCGCCGCGGTCGCGCTGGCCGACGGCGAGGGACTGCTGTTCACCGGGCGGATGTCGGTCGCCACCCACCCGTGGCTGGCCGACCACGCCGTCGGCGGGCAGGTGATCGTGCCCGGCACGGCGTTCGTCGAACTCGCCGTCCGGGCCGGTGACGAGGCCGACTGCGGCCGGATCGAGGAACTGACCCTGACCGCGCCGCTGGTGCTGCCCGCCAAGGGCGGGGTCCAGGTGCAGCTGCGGGTCGGCCCGCCGGACGACGACGGTCAGCGGCCGGTCGGCATCCACTCCCGGCCGGACGGGATCGCCACCGACACCACCCCGTGGCAGCAGCACGCCACCGGCCTGCTCGCCCCGGCCGGGCAGCCGGAGCCGTTCGGCACGTCGTGGCCGCCGGACGCGGAACCGGTGCCCACCGAGCAGCTGTACCCGAATCTGGCCTCGGCCGGTCTCGCCTACGGCCCGGCGTTCCGGGGCGTGCGCCGGGCGTGGCGGGACGGCGATGAGATCTACGCCGAGGTCGCGCTGCCCGCCGGCCTGGTCCGGGCGGCCGCCGGGTACGGGCTGCACCCGGCCCTGTTCGACGCCGCGCTGCACCCGCTCGCGCTGGCCACCCGCAGCACCGGCCCGCTGCTGCCGTTCGAGTGGGCCGGCGTCGAGGTCCACGCGGTCGGCGCCACCGAGCTACGGGTCCGGCTGCGCCCGTACGGCCGTGACGCGGTGGCGGTGACCGTCGCCGACCACACCGGCGCGGTGGTCGCCACGGTGGAGTCACTGGTCCTGCGGGAGGCCGCCGCCCCGGTCCGGCCGTCCGGGCACGACGACGCCCTGTTCCGGGTGGAGTGGACCGCGCTCGGTGATCCGAAGACCGTCCCGGAGGTGCGCTGGGCGGCTCTCGGCGGCTGCGAGCTGCCACGCCGGGCGGGCTTCGTCACCGACACGTATCCGGACCTGGCGGCTCTCCGGGCCGCCGTGGAGGCCGGCGCGCCGGTGCCCGGCCTGGTCGCCCTGCCGTGCGCCGGCCCGGACGGCGATCTGGCCGCGGCGGCGCACCGGATCGTCCACGACACCCTCGCCGTCGTACGCGACTGGCTGGACGGCGACCGGTTCGCCGACGCCCGGCTGGTCGCCGTCACCCGGGGCGCGGTGGGCGTGGGCGAGGCGGCCACCGACCCGGCGGTGGCCCCGGTGTGGGGCCTGCTGCGGTCGGCGCAGGCCGAGAACCCGGACCGGTTCGTCCTGCTGGACGCCGACGACCGGGACCCGCACCGGGCGCTGGCGGCGGCGGTCGTGTCCGGCGAGCCGCAGATCGCGATCCGTGACGGCGTGGCACTGGCGCCGCGACTGGCCCGGATCGCCAACAGCCCCGCCCTGGTCGCCCCGGCGGCCGGCCGGTGGCGGCTGGACGTCACCGAGCCGGGCACCCTGGACAACCTGGTGCTGCGGCCGGAGACGGAACAGCCGCCGTCGCTGGAGCCGGGCCAGGTGCGGGTCGCCATGCGGGCGGCCGGTCTGAACTTCCGGGACGTGCTGATCGCCCTCGACATGTACCCCGGTGGCGGGGCGATGGGCGGCGAGGGCGCCGGAGTGGTGCTGGAGACGGCGCCGGACGTGACCGGCGTGGCCGTCGGCGACCGGGTGATGGGCTTGTTCCACGGCGCGTTCGGCACCGAGGTGGTCACCGACGCGCGGATGATCGTTCCGGTGCCGGACGGCTGGACCTTCGCGGCGGCGGCGGCCGTCCCGATCGCCTTCTGCACCGCGTACTTCGCGCTGGTCGACGTGGCCGGGGTCAAACCCGGGGAGAAGGTCCTGGTGCACGCCGCCACCGGTGGGGTGGGGACGGCGGCGGTCCGGTTGGCCCGGCACCTCGGCGCCGAGGTGTACGGCACCGCCAGCGCCGCCAAACGGGACGCGCTGCGGGCGATGGGCCTGCCGGACAGCCACACCGCCGACTCCCGGACCGCGGAGTTCGAACAGCGGTTCGCCGGCGCCGGCATCGACGTGGTGATCGACTCGCTGGCCGGGGAACTGGTCGACGCGTCACTGCGGCTGCTGCGCGACGGTGGCCGGTTCGTCGAGATGGGCAAGACCGACGTCCGCGACCCGGGGCGGGTCGCCGAGGACCACCCCGGCGTCCGGTACCGGCCGTTCGACCTGCTCGCCATCGACCCGGAGCGGGTCGGGGCGATCCTGCGCGAGGTGCTGGCCCTGCTCGCCGGGGGACGGCTCGCCCCGTCACCGGTCCGCCGGTACGACGTCCGGCGGGCCCCCGAGGCGTTCCGGACCATGTCCCGGGCACAGCACATCGGGAAGCTGGTGCTCACCGTACCGGCCCGGATGGATCCGGCCGGGACGGTTCTCGTCACCGGCGGCACCGGCGTCCTCGGCGGCCTTCTCGCCCGGCACCTGGTCACCCGGCGCGGAGTCCGGCGCCTGCTGCTGATCAGCAGGAGCGGCCCGGACGCCCCCGGAGCGGCGGAACTGGCCGCGGAACTGACCGGTCACGGCGCGGAGGTCGTCGTCGAGGCGTGCGACGCGGCCGACCGTGACGCGCTCGCCGCGACACTGGCCCGGATCCCGGCGGAGCATCCGCTGACCGCGGTGGTGCACACCGCCGGGGTGCTCGACGACGGCCTGGTGACGGCACTGACCCCGGAGCAGGTGGACGCGGTGCTGCGGCCCAAGGTCGACGCCGCGGTGCACCTGGACGAGCTGACCCGCGACGCCGCGCCGGCCGAGTTCGTGGTGTTCTCCGCCGCGGCGGGCACCGTCGGCGGGCCGGGGCAGGGCAACTACGCCGCCGCGAACGTCTTCCTGGACACCCTGGTCGCGCGGCGGCGGGCGGACGGGCTGCCGGCCCGCTCGCTGGCCTGGGGGCTGTGGAGCGAGGCCAGCGGGATGACCGGGCATCTGGACGCCGGCGACCGGGCCCGGCTCGCCCGAGCCGGCCTGCTGGAACTCTCCGCCGAGCAGGGCCTGGCCCTCTACGACGCCGGCGAGCTGATCGACGAACCGCTGCTGGTGCCGATGCCGGTCGATCCGGTGGCGCTGCGCGAACGGGGACGGGCCGGCATGCTGCCGCCGATGCTGCGCGGGCTGGTCCGCGGGCCGTCCCGGCGGGCGGCCGGGCAGGCGGCCCGCTCCGCCGGGGCGCTGCGGGACGCTCTGGCCGGGCAGAGCGGGCCGCAGCGGCGGCACACCGCGCTGGAGTTCGTCCGGGCGCAGGTGGCCGCCGTGCTCGGGCACAGCGGGGTGAGCACGGTGGACGCCGACCGGCCGTTCACCGAACTCGGGTTCGACTCGCTGACCGCGGTCGAGTTCCGTAACCGGCTCAAGGCGGCCACCGGGCTGCGGCTCTCCGCCACCACGGTCTTCGACCACCCGACCGCCTCCGCGGTCGCCGACCACCTGCTGGCCGAACTGGCCCCGGCGGAACCGGACCCGGCGGCGGCGCTGCTCACCGAGCTGGACCGGCTGGAACGCTCGTTCGCGCAGGCCGCGACGGCGCAGCTGGAGCAGGCCGCCAGGTCGCGGATTACCGAGCGGTTACAGGCGGTGCTGTCCAATTGGCGGGGCAGGCCCGACGGGACTGCCGACCCCGACGGACGAGACGTGGGAACGGTGCTCAAGACGGCCTCGGCGGACGAGCTGTTGCGGTTCATCGACGACGAGCTCGGCGCCGTCTGAGGGCCGGTCGCGCGAGGAGGACTCCGGATGGCGAACGAAGATCAGTTGGTCGAGTATCTCCGGCGCGTGACCGCCGATCTGCACGAGACACGGCGCAAACTGCGCGACGTCACCGAGCCGGAGCCGATCGCCATCGTCGGCATCGGGTGCCGTTTCCCCGGCGACGTGCGTTCCGCGGACGGACTGTGGGACCTGGTGTCGGCCGGTGGTGACGGCACCACCGAGTTCCCCACCGACCGCGGCTGGGACCTGGATTCCCTGTTCGACCCGGGCCGGGGCTCCGGCACCAGCTACGTCCGCCGCGGCGGGTTCGTGCCGGACGCCACCGGGTTCGACGCCGGCTTCTTCGGCATCAGCCCGCGCGAGGCTCTGGCGATGGACCCGCAGCAGCGGCTGGTGCTGGAGACGTCCTGGGAGGCGTTCGAGCACGCCGGCATCGACCCGCAGTCGCTGCGCGGCAGCCGGACCGGTGTGTTCGTCGGCGCGAACAGCGCCGAGTACCTGACCGCGATGCAGCGCGACATGGACGCGCTGATCGGCTACACGATGACCGGGATCGCCGGCAGTGTGGTGTCCGGCCGGGTGTCGTACGTGCTGGGGCTGGAGGGCCCGGCTGTCACCATCGACACCGCCTGCTCGTCGTCGCTGGTGGCAGTGCACGTCGCCGCCCAGGCGCTGCGCTCCGGCGACTGTGACCTGGCGCTGGCCGGCGGCGCGTGCGTGATCTCCACCCCCGGGACGTTCGTGGAGTTCTCCAGCCAGAAAGGTCTCGCCCCGGACGGCCGGGTGAAGGCGTTCGCCTCGGCCGCCGACGGCACCGCGTTCGGTGAGGGCGCCGGTCTGCTGGTGCTGGAGAAACTGTCGGACGCGCGGCGCCGCGGGCACCGGGTGCTGGCGGTGGTCCGGGGTTCGGCGGTGAACCAGGACGGCGCGTCGAACGGCCTGACCGCGCCGAACGGGCCGTCGCAGCAGCGGGTGATCCGGGCCGCGCTGGCCAACGCCGGGCTGACCGCCGCCGACGTGGACGCGGTCGAGGCGCACGGCACCGGCACCACGCTGGGCGACCCGATCGAGGCGCAGTCGCTGATCGCCACCTACGGCCGGGACCGGGAGCGCCCGCTCTGGTTGGGTTCGGTGAAGTCCAACATCGGGCACACCCAGGCCGCTGCCGGGGTCGCCGGGATGATCAAGATGGTGATGGCGCTGCACCACCAGGAACTGCCGCGCACCCTGCACGTGGACGCGCCGACCCACCACGTGGACTGGGCCGAGGGCGCGGTCCGGCTGCTCGGCGAGCCGGTGGCCTGGCCGCGGACGGACACCCCGCGCCGGGCCGGCGTCTCGTCGTTCGGCATCTCCGGCACCAACGCGCACGTGCTGATCGAGGAGCCACCGGCCGAGGAGACCGTCCCGGCCGTGCCCCCGGCCGAGGGCCCGGCCCTGTGGACCCTGTCGGCCCGGTCCGCCCCGGCGCTGCGCGAGCAGGCGCAGCGGCTCCGGCGGCACCTGACCGGCGGATTCGGCGAGCACGACATCGCGCACGCGCTCGCCACCACCCGGGCACACCTGCCGTACCGGGCGGCTCTGGCCGGCGACCGCGCCGAGCTGACCGCCGCGCTGGACGCGCTCGCCGACGGCACGGCGGCCCGCAACCTGATCACCGGAACGGCCGGGAACGGCGGCCGGACCGCGTTCGTCTTCCCCGGGCAGGGCGCCCAGTGGCTGGGTATGGCCGCCGAGCTGCTGGACACCTCGCCGGTGTTCGCCGCCCGGATGGCGGAGTGCGCCGACGCCGTCGACCGGCACACCGACTGGTCGCTGCTGGACGTGCTGCGCGGCGTACCGGGATCGGCCTCGCTGGACCGGGTCGACGTGGTCCAGCCGGCGCTGTTCGCGATGATGGTGTCCCTGGCGGCGCTGTGGCGCTCGTACGGGGTGGAACCGGACGCGGTGATCGGGCACTCGCAGGGCGAGATCGCCGCCGCGTGCGTGGCCGGAGCCCTCTCGCTGGAGGACGCCGCCCTGGTGGTGACCCGGCGCAGCCTGCTGATCGCCGTGCACCTGGCCGGGCGCGGCGGCATGGTGTCGGTGCAGGCGCCGGTCGCCGAGGTCGGCGAGCGGCTCGCGCCGGGAGCGGAGATCGCGGCCGTCAACGGGCCGTCGGTCACCGTCGTCTCCGGCACCCCCGAGGCGATCGACGACCTGATCGCCGGCTGCGAGCGCGACGGTGTCCGCGCCCGCCGGGTCGACGTCGACTACGCCTCGCACTCCGCGCACGTCGAGTCGATGCGCGACGAACTGCTCCGTGCGCTCGCCCCGATCCGCCCCCGATCCGGCGAGGTGCCGCTCTGGTCCACCGTCACCGGCGAGCCGGCCGGCCCCACCGAGCTGGGCGCCGAGTACTGGTACCGGAACCTGCGCCGGACCGTCGAGTTCGAGCCGGCCGTACGCGGACTGATCGCCGACGGGTTCGGTGTCTTCGTCGAGGTCAGCCCACATCCGGTGCTGGTGCCGGCGGTCCAGGCCCTTTTCGACGAGTCGGGTGGCGCGGCTTCCGGTACGCTGCGCCGCGGCGAGGGTGGCCTGTGCCGCTTCCTGCTGTCGCTGGGCGAGGCGTACACCCGTGGTGTGCGGCCGGACTGGGCCACCCTGGTCACCGCACCGTCCCGGCCGGTCACCCTGCCGGCCTACCCGTTCCAGCGCCGCCGGTACTGGCCCGCGGACCGGGGCGCACCGGCCGACGCCGCCGGTCTCGGTCTCGGCTCCACCGGGCACCCGCTGCTCGCCGCGACGGTGTCGGTGGCCGATGCGGACGGGGTGCTGCTGACCGGCCGCCTGTCGGCGGGCGCCCACCCGTGGCTGGCCGACCACCGGGTGGCCGGCCGGATCCTGCTGCCCGGCACCGCCTTCGTCGAGCTGGCGATCCGTGCCGGTGACGAGGTGGGCGCCACCGGCATCGAGGAGCTGACCCTGGAGGCGCCACTGGTGGTGCCGGAGAAGGGCGCGGTCCGGATCCAGCTCCGGGTCGGCGAGGCCGGCCCGGACGGCGCCCGGGCCCTGACGGTGTACTCCCAGCCGGCCGACGACGACGGCCCGTGGACCCGGCACGCCGCCGGCACCCTGACCTCCGGGACTCCCCGCCCCGGTGCGGCCGACGGCACCTGGCCGCCGAAGGACGCCGAGGTGGTGGACACCGCCGGGCTGTACGACCGATTCGCGGCGCTGCGGGTCACCTACGGCCCGGCCTTCACCGGGCTGGGCACCGTCCGGCGGCGCGGCGACGAGGTGTACGCCGAGGTCACTGCCCCGGAGCAGATCGACGTAGCGGGTTTCGGCCTGCACCCGGCCCTGCTGGACGCGGCGCTGCACCCGCTCGGCCTGGGCCTCTTCACCTCCGGTGACGAGGCCGACGGCCCGTGGCTGCCGTTCGCCTGGCGCGGGGTCACCCTGCATGCCTCCGGCGCCACCCGGCTCCGGGCCGCCATCCGCCCGGCCGGGCCGGACACCGTCGCGGTGACCGTCGCCGACCACACCGGCGCGCCGGTCGCCACGATCGACGCGCTGGCCGTCCGGCGGCTCCCGGCCGAGGCGCTCACCGGCCTGGCGGCCCCGCGCCACCCGGCGACGCACGTGCTGGACTGGGTGCCGGTTCCGGTCGCGCCCGGGGCCGCCACGCTGGCCGTGGTCGGCGCCGACCGGCCCGGCGCGGTCCGGTACGACGATCTGGCCGCGATCACCGAGGTCCCGGATTACGTGGTGTTCCCGGTGATCCGCCGCGACGAGGACCTGATCGCCGCCACCCACCGGCTGACCGGGGACGCGCTCGCCGCCGTCCAGGGGTGGCTGGCCGAGGACCGGTTCGCCGACTCCCGGCTGGTCGTGCTCACCGAGGGCGCCACCGACGGCACCGATCCGGCGTCGGCCGCGGTCTGGGGGCTGCTGCGGTCGGCCCAGTCGGAGAACCCGGGCCGGTTCGTCCTGGCCGACATGACCGGCGGCCGGTCCGGCGACCTGGTGCCCGCGCTGCTCACCGGCGAACCCCAGATCGCCCTGCGGGACGGCGGTGTCCTGGCACCCCGCCTGGTCCGGGCCTCCGGCGGGCCGGGCGAGGCGCCGCCGATCAGCGGCACCGTCCTGATCACCGGAGCGTCCGGGACGCTCGGTGGTCTGGTCGCCCGGCATCTGGTCGAGCGGCACGGCGTACGGCGGCTGGTGCTGGCCGGCCGCCGCGGGATGACCGCGGAGCTGGCGACCCTGCACGACGAGCTGACCGGCCGCGGCGCCGAGGTCACCGTGGCGGCCTGTGACGCCGCCGACCGGGACGCGCTGGCCGCCCTGATCGCCGAGCACCCGCCGTCCGCCGTGGTGCACACCGCGGGGGTCCTGGACGACGGCATGGTCACCTCGCTCACCCCGGACCGCCTGGACACCGTTCTGCGGCCGAAGGTCGACGCGCTGGTGAACCTGCACGAGCTGACCGGCGACCTGGACGCCTTCGTGATCTTCTCGTCGGCGGCGGGCGTGTTCGGCGGGCCGGGGCAGGGCAACTACGCCGCCGCCAACGCGTTCGCCGACGCCTTCGCCGCCCACCGCCGTGCCCGGGGCCTGCCCGCGGTGGCGCTGGCCTGGGGCATGTGGTCGCAGCGCACCGGTCTCACCGGGGCATTGGACGACACCGATCTGGCCCGGATGCGACGCTCCGGGGTGTCGCCGCTGTCGACCGAGGACGGGCTGGCCCTCTTCGACGAGGCGCTGTCCGCCCCGGAGGCGGTGCTGGTGCCGGTGAATCTGGACCTGGCGGCGTTGCGCGGGCAGGCGGCCGGCGGGGTGCTCCCGGCGGTGCTGCGCGGCCTGGTCCGGGTCCCGGCCCGCCGGCAGATCTCCGGCGACGCCGCGGCCGCGTCCGACCTGATCGCCACGCTGTCCGGGCGGGACCCGGCCGACCGCCGCCGGGAGCTGGTGGACCTGGTCCGCGGCCAGGTGGCGGTGGTGCTCGGCCACGCCGGCGCCGAGGCGGTCGGTGCCACGGCGGCGTTCAAGGAGCTGGGTTTCGACTCGCTCACCGCGGTCGAGCTGCGGAACCGGCTCAACGCCGTGGTCGGCCTGCGCCTGCCGGTCACTCTGATCTTCGATCACCCGAGCGCGGCGGCGGTCGCCGAGTACGTGGACACCGAGCTGTTCGGCGGCGGCGACGCCGTCACGGCCGCCGTGGTGACCACCCGTGACGGCGAGGACGCGATCGCGATCGTCGGGATGGGCTGCCGGTTCCCCGGCGGGGCCACCTCGCCGGACCGGCTGTGGGACCTGGTCGAGGGCGGTGTGGACACGGTGGCCGGGTTCCCGGCCGACCGGGGCTGGGATCTCGACCACCTGATCGACCCCGACCCGGACCAGCCCGGCCGCACCTACTGCGGCGAGGGCGCCTTCCTCTACGACGCCGCCTGGTTCGACGCCGAGCTGTTCGGCATCTCCCGCCGCGAGGCGCTGGCGATGGACCCGCAGCAGCGGCTGTTCCTGGAGACCTCGTGGGAGGCGATCGAGCGGGCCGGCATCGACCCGACGTCGCTACGGGGCAGCCGGACCGGGGTGTTCGCCGGGCTGATGTACCACGACTACACCGCCCATCTCCAGCACATGGCCACCGAACTGGACGGCTTCATCGGCACCGGGATCTCCGGTGGTGTGGTGTCCGGCCGGGTGTCGTACGTGCTGGGACTGGAGGGCCCGGCGGTCACCGTCGACACGGCCTGCTCGTCGTCGCTGGTCACCATGCACCTGGCCGCTCAGGCGCTGCGAAGCGGCGAGTGCACGCTGGCGCTGGCCGGTGGGGTGACCGTGCTCGCCACCCCGAACGCGTTCATCGACTTCAGCCGCCAGCGCGCGCTCGCCCCGGACGGGCGGTGCAAGTCGTTCGCGGCCGGCGCGGACGGCACCGGCTGGGGTGAGGGCGTCGGCGTGCTGGTGCTGGAGAGACTGTCCGACGCGCGCCGCAACGGGCATCCGGTCCTCGCGGTGGTCCGCAGCACCGCGGTCAACCAGGACGGCGCCAGCAACGGCATGACCGCACCGAACGGCCCGTCCCAGCAGCGGCTGATCCGGCAGGCGCTGGCCGACGCCCGGCTCGGGCCGGGCGACGTGGACGCGGTCGAGGCGCACGGCACCGGCACCACGCTGGGCGACCCGATCGAGGCACAGTCCCTGATCGCGACGTACGGCAGCGAC
Source organism: Actinoplanes sp. NPDC049802 (assembly GCF_040656595.1). Lineage (NCBI taxonomy): Bacteria > Bacillati > Actinomycetota > Actinomycetes > Micromonosporales > Micromonosporaceae > Actinoplanes > Actinoplanes sp. NPDC049802. The sequence goes on along the minus strand of NZ_JBFAMR010000104.1, from coordinate 671 downwards.
CGCGGCGAGCATCCGCTGTGGATCGGCTCGGTCAAGTCGAACATCGGCCACACCCAGGCCGCCGCGGGCGTGGCGGGGGTGATCAAGATGGTGCAGGCGATCCGGCACGGCGTGCTGCCGCCGACGCTGCACGTGGACGAGCCGTCGCCGCACGTGGACTGGACGGACGGCGCCGTCCGGCTGATCACGGCGGCGCGGCCGTGGCCGGAGACCGGTCGCCCGCGCCGTGCCGGGATCTCCTCGTTCGGCATCTCCGGGACCAACGCGCACGCCATCATCGAGCAGGCGCCGGACCCGGCACCGGCACCGGTCGCCGCGGAGACCCGGCTACCGGTGGTGCCGTGGCCGCTGGCCGGCCGCGACCGGGCGGCGCTGCGGGACCAGGCGGCCCGCCTCGGCGCACACCTGGCCGGGGACGACGTGCCCACCGTGGACGTCGGCTACTCACTGGCCACCACCCGGGCGGCGCTGCGGCACCGGGCGGTGGTGCTCGGCGCGGACCTCGATGAGCTGCGGGCCGGACTGTCCGCCCTGTCCCGGGGCGAGAGCGGCCCCGGCGTGGTCACCGGCACCCCGGACGACGGCCGGTTGGCGGTGTTGTTCTCCGGTCAGGGTTCGCAGCGGGTCGGGATGGGTGTGGGGTTGTCGAGGGTGTTTCCGGTGTTCGGGTC
>NZ_JBFAMR010000103.1:0-22215 GCF_040656595.1 Actinoplanes sp. NPDC049802 | reverse complement strand
GCATGCCCTAAATAGACAGCAGCCCCGAACCGTCAGGAATCACCCAAAGTGGCGATGTGGACATGAGAGTGACCTCAACCCCGGAAGCTCAGTAGAGGGTGAGGAGCATGTGGACGCTGTGGGGGTCGGGGCGGTAGTCGGCGAAGGGTGGGCAGGGTTGGAAGCCGAAGTTCTGGTAGAGGGTGCGGGCGGGGGTGAAGTAGTCGGCGCTGCCGGTTTCGAGGTAGAGGTGGGTGTAGTGGCGGGTGCGGGCTTCGGTGATGAGGTGTCGTAGCAGGGTGGAGGCGACGCCGCGGCGTTGGGCGGTGGCGGCGGTGCGCATGGATTTGATCTCGGCGGTGGTGGGGTCGAGTTGTTTGAGGGCGGCGCAGCCGACGAGGTGGTGGCCGTCGTGGGCGGTCCAGACGGTGATGTTGGGTTTGCGGAGGCCGTCGAGGTCGAGGGCGTGTTTGCTCTCGGGTGGGCTGGTGGCGCGCATGTCGTCGATGTGTTGTTGCAGGAGGGCGGCGATGTCGGGGCCGGTGAGGTCGTCGACGGTGATGCGCAGGGCCATGCCGGTGATTGTGTCAGCCGGTGGGCAGGTGCAGGTGCCAGCCGTCGCGGTGGTGGGTGAGCCGGGTGATGGTCAGGGGGGCGACGTCGAGGCGCCGTATGGCTGTGGGGGGCAGGTCGAGGGCGGCGGTGAGGATGGCGCGGATGGTGATGGGGTGGGCGACGGCGGTGAGTGCCGGCTGGGTTTGGTGGTGTAGCCAGGTGCGGGCGCGGGTGTGGAGGTGGGTCAGTGATTCGCCGTCGTGGGGGGTGGCGGTGGGGTCGGTGAGCCAGGTGTGCAGGTCGGTGGGGTCGATCTGGTCGAGGGTGTGGCCGGTCCAGGTGCCGTAGTGGGGGTCGGCGAGGGTTTCGTCGGTGATGGGGGTGCCGCCGAGCAGGGTGGTGGTTTCGTGGGCGGCGTGGGTGGGGGCGCAGGTCCAGGGGCCGCGGGTGGGGATGTGGAGGAAGCGGGCCGCGTTGCGGCCCGCTTCGTCGAGGTGGTCGTCGCCGCCGAAGACGGCCCGGCGTAGTGCGGGGGTGTGGGCGGTGGCGATGAGCCGGAGTTCGGTCACCCGGTGGTGGCGGGCTGCGGTGTGTGGGTGTGCCGGTTGAGGTGGGCGAGCAGGCCTGCGAAGGCGAGTCCGAGGGTGAGCCACAGGGTTGTTTGGGTGCCCAGTGAGGAGATGCGGAAGTTCCACAGCAGGGTGGCGGGGAAGTCGGCGGGGACTTCGTCGAAGGTGGGTAGGAGGGTGTGGGCGATGGTGACGACGGTCAGGAAGGCGCCGGTCGCCGCGGTGGCGCGGGCCCATGGGTGGGTTTGGGTGCGGGCGGCGAGGACGGCGGCCCAGACGGCGACGAGGCCGAGGGTGAGGGCGGCGAGGTAGGCGGCGGTGCGCTGGTTGATGGTGGCCGGGTCGCCGACGGCGGGTGGGTTGGGCGGGTATTTGAGGTAGGGCACCAGGACGATGCCGGTGAGGGCGGCCGCGGTGAGGCCGAGGGCGGCGGTGGTGTCGCTGCCGGTGTGCAGGTGGCGGCGCAGGATGGTGTAGGCGGTGGCGAGGATGCCGCCGAGGGCTACGCCGTAGAGGCCGGTGGCGAGCAGCAGGCCGGGGCCGGATTGGACGTCGCGGGAGACCAGGGGCTGTTCGCCGGTGGCGGGTGTGGTGGCTTCTTCGATGGCGATGGCCGCGTTGATGTGCGGTTCGCCGATGAGGTAGGCGAAGGCGCCGGCGAGCAGGCCTGCGATGAGGCCGGCGAGCAGGCCTCGCATCAGTAGTCGCAGGTAGCCGGGTGCGGTCAGTGGCACGGGACACCGAGCAGGTGGCGGCCGTCGTGCATGAGTTCGTGCAGGTACATGCCGGATTGGGAGAGTGTGCCCTGGTCGAAGGCGACGAGGTAGGCGAGCAGCAGCATGATGCCGGTGAAGCCGGCCGCGGTGGCGAGCAGTTTGGTGGGGATGCCGGGGGTGGTGAGCGCTTGTGCCTTGGGCATGGCGGAATGAACCTCCTGCGGGATGACGCGTCCCGTTCGATGGGGCCTGCGGCGCGTGAGCGTCCTGACTCACCGGCCCGTCGGGGCTGGCTCACAGTGGCGCGACCGCACCGGATTTTCACCGGATTTCCCTCAGCGCACCGCAGATTGGTGGGTTCAACCTATCGGCCGGGGTGGGCCGGGCACAACCGGCGGCCGGTAGCATCCACGCCGGTCTACGGGGTGCGGGGGTGTGTGGTGCGGTGGTCGGCGGCGGTGGTGGCCGGGTTCGTGGTGGCGGTGACGGTGGCGGTTCCGGCGCCGGTGTGGGCGGCGCAGTGTGTGGGTGCGAGTCCGGTGGTGGCGGCGGTGCCGGCGGAGTTGAAGGCTTATGCGCCGGGGCGGTTGGCGGGTTTGGCGACGGGTGCCGGGGTGCGGGTGGCGGTGGTGGATTCCGGTGTCGATGCGCGGCATCCGCAGTTGCGGGGGCGGGTGGTGGCGGGCCGTGATCTGCTGCGTGACGAGTTCGCGGGGCGCCGTGATTGTGTGGGGCACGGGACCGGGGTGGCGGGGATCATCGCCGCGGGTGCGGATGCCGGCACCGGGGTGCAGGGGCTGGCGCCGGGGGTGACGATCGTGCCGGTGCGGGTGAGTGAGCATCAGGATCTTGACGAGGCGGCTGTTGCTGCGGGTGGCAGTGCGCGGACGTTCGCGCAGGGGATTCGGTGGGCGGCGGGTCCGGGCCGGGCGCAGGTGATCAATATTTCGCTGGTGATGCCGCGGGAGAGTGCGGCGGTGCGGTCGGCGATCGCGGATGCGGTGGCGGCCGGGGTGATCGTGGTGGCGGCGGCGGGTAACGACGGTCCGGCGGCGGGGTTGGCGTATCCGGCGGCGTATCCGGGGGTGATCGGGGTGGGTGCGGTCGGCGCGGATGGTGTGCGGGCGTCGTATTCGCAGGTGGGTGAGCATGTTGATGTGGTGGCGTTCGGGGACAAGGTGACGGTGGCGTCGCCGGTGGCTGGTCATACGGTGGCGCAGGGGACGAGTTTCGCGACGCCGTTCGTGACGGCGACGGTGGCGTTGCTGCGGGAGCGGTTTCCGCGGGAGAGTGCGGCGGAGATCACTCGGCGGTTGTTGCGGTCGGTGGATCCGGCGCCGGGGGGTGCGCGCAGTGACGAGTACGGGTTCGGGTTGCTGAATCCGTATCGGGCGTTGACGGAGGAGGCGGGGCCGGTGGTGGCGGCGGTGCCGAGTGTGGTGGCGGTGGCGCCGGCGGCGGGGGGTTCGCCGGAGTGGGTGCGGGCGGGCTGGTTCGCTGCCGGTGGGTTCGGGTTGGCGGTGTTGGCGGGGCTGGTCGCTGTGGTGGTGGGGCGGGGCCGTCGTCGCGGTTGGCGGGCCGGTCATGATCGAATGCGGGGATGAGGTGGGAGGCTGTCACCGAGGCGATGGGCCGGTTGTATCCGCTGGAGCAGCCGTGGCATGTGTCGTATCCGGTGGAGGGTTGTCATGTGCGGGCGGCGTCGGCGTATCCGGCGGCCGGGCATTGGCATGTGGTGAGTTACGGGCTGGGTGAGCGGTTCGGTTTCGAGTTGACGGTGCGGGTGGCGCGTGGGGCTGAGGTGCGGCCGCCGCAGTGGCCGTTCGTGTTGCTGGACCGGGTGGCGGCGTATGTGGCGACGCTGGACGGTGTGGTGGAGGACGGTCAGTGGATCGACTGGGGTGCGCCGGTGACGGGGTTTCCGTACACCGATGGGCCGGACACGGGTTTGACGGTGCTGATTCTGGTGCCGGATCCGCAGTTGGGTGAGCGGTTTCTGCAGTTGGTGGGGGTGACGGCGGCGGAGGCGGACGGGTCGGTGGAGATCGCCGAGGATCCGTTGATGGTCACGGATCCGTTGCGGGCGTGACCGGCGGTCACCCGTTGGGGCGGTGACCGGTGCCGGTGGCTGTTCGTAGGCTGGGCGGATGTCTACTGAGATCAGTGATCTGCTGGTGCGGGTCGTGCCCGGTGTCACGGTTCTGGTCGCGGGGGTCCGTGACGAGCAGTTGGGGCATGCGACGCCGTGTGCCGAGTTCAGGGTGCGTGATCTGCTGAACCATCTGTTTCAGGTGGTTCGTAATTTTCAGTCGGTCGCGGTTCGGCGGGAGGTCGACTGGAGTGTCACGCCGGACGCTCTGACGCCGGGGTGGCGTGACGGTTTCGCGGTCGAGGCCGGGCGGATGGTGGCGGCGTGGTCGCAGCCGCAGGCGCTGGAGGGTGTGTCGCCGGGGATGGGGCTGCCGCAGCGGACGCTGGGTTTGATGATGGTGGTCGACCTGGTGGTGCACGGCTGGGATCTGGCGCTGGCGACGGGGCAGCCGTACGAGGTGGATCCGGCGTTGTTGCCGCCGACGGCCGAGTTCCTGGATTCGATGGGGGACATGGGCCGCAAGATGGGTGCGTTCGGGCCGCCGGTCGTGGTGGGTGCCGAGCAGGGCCGGTTCGGTGCGTTGCTGGCGTTGACGGGCCGTGATCCGTCGTGGGTGCCGGCCGGTTAGGTGCGCCATCGGCTGGGGGTCAGGCCGTGTTCGGCGCGGAACCGTTTGATGAAGTAGGAGGTGTCGGGGTAGCCGACGCGTCTGCCGACCGCGGCGACGGGTAGGTCGGTTTCGGTCAGCAGGTGGCGGGCTTGCTGGAGCCGGCGGTGGGTTATCCACTGTTGGACGGTGCGGCCGGTTTTGCGGCGTACGACGGTGGTGAGGTGCCCGGCGGTGAGGTTGAGTTCGGCGGCGACGTCGGCCAGCGACAGGGTTTCGGGGTAGCGGCGTTCGATGACGTCGAAGACGGCGGCGAGCAGTTGGCCGGTGGTGTGCCGGGCGGCGGCGACCAGCAGCAGGGTGAGGTGGGCGAGGGCGGCTTCGGGGTAGCCGTCGCGGCGTTCGGACAGTTCGGTGTCGAGTGCGGTGAACCGGGCGGTCCAGGCGGGCCGGTCGCCGGGGGCGATGTGCAGCCGTTGGGGGCGGTCGGTTCCGGTGGCGAACGGGAACAGCAGCGGGTGGGAGCGCCACGGGGTGTGGGCTGCGCGGACGGTGTCGGCGGGGAACCACACCATCCAGCCGTCGGTGGCGGCGGTGGGGGTTGCGGTGAAGGCGACGATCTGGCCGGGGCGAGCACGAACAGGTCGCCGGCGGATACGGTCCAGCGGTGGTCGTCGATGAGGACGTCGTCGGCGGCGGTGTGTGCGTAGAACAGTACGAGGAAGTCGTGGGCGTGGGCGGCCGGTGGCAGGTCGTGGCGCGGCAGCCGGGCGGTCGCCACGGCGGGGTGGCCGGGCCGGCGGGCGAAGCCGACCAGCGGGACCGAAGAACGTCGCATCGGTGCCGTGTTTTCGCTGTTGTGGCTTGTGGTGGCGGGCACGAGGCTGAGGGTACGAGGCGAATCCCGTCATAGGGGAGTGTGTGATGGCCGATTTTGTGCCGGCTGCCGGTAAGCCGTGGCTGTTGCCGTTGTACGACCCGTTGAGCCGGCTGGCCGGGGCCGGGCGGTTGCATGAGCGGCTGCTCGAGCAGGCCGGGCTGCGGGCCGGGCAGCGGGTTCTGGAGATCGGCTGCGGTACCGGGAATCTGCTTGCCGCGCAGGCGCGCCGTGGTCCGCGGGTGGTGGCGGTGGGTATCGACCCGGACCCGGCGGCGTTGCGGCGGGCGCGCCGCAAGGCCGGGCGTGCCGGTGCGGTGATCGAGTTCCGGCAGGCGTATGCGGGTGATCTGCCGTTCGCCGGCGGTGGTTTCGACGTGGTGCTGTCGTCGCTGATGTTGCATCACCTCGACGAGGCCGGCCGGGACCGGGCGTTGCGGGAGGTGGTGCGGGTGTTGCGGCCCGGCGGGCGGCTGCATGTGGCCGACCTGGACGGGCATGGGCGTTGGGGTGCTCTGGCGCCGGGCGCGTTCACCGGCGCGGGCCTGGTCGAGGTGGCGGTGACCGGCCGGGGGCGGGCGTGGCGGTTCGGCGGCTACTCGTTGTTCACCGCCGCGGCGCCCGCGTAGCCGGGGCGCGCCGTGCCGCCGGTCATCCCCGTCCGGCGGACGGAGGGTGGCCGGCGGCCTGGTTGCGGGTACGGGCGGTCAGTTGCTGTTCTGGCTCGCGGCGGCGGTTTCCTGCGTGGTGGTGCAGCAGGGGCGGGCCTCGGCCGGTTTGGTGGCCTTGACGATGGCCGAGTGCATCCCGTCGGCGACGTCGTGGGTCGCCGTGATGGTGACGCCGGTGAACCCGGCGGTCTCCAGGCCGGTGCGGTATTCGCTGATCGACAGGGCGCCGGCGACGCAGCCGACCCAGCCGCCGCGTTCGGCGCGCTGTTCAGCGGTGAGGTGGTCCTGGGCGACGACGTCGGAGACGCCGAGGCGGCCGCCGGGCTTGAGCACGCGGAACGTCTCGGCGAAGACTGCGGGCTTGTCGGTGGACAGGTTGATCACACAGTTGGAGATGACCACGTCCACGGCGGCGTCGGGCAGTGGGATCTGCTCGATCTGGCCTTTGAGGAATTCGACGTTGACGGCGCCGGCCTCGGCCGCGTTGCGGCGCGCGAGTTCGAGCATCTCGTCGGTCATGTCCAGCCCGTAGGCCTTGCCGGTGGGGCCGACCCGGCGGGCCGACAGCAGCACGTCGATGCCGCCGCCCGAGCCGAGGTCCAGCACGGTGTCGCCGGGGTTGAGGTCGGCCACCGCGGTGGGGTTGCCGCAGCCCAGCGACGCTGTGACCGCGTCTGCGGGCAGTTCACCGCGGTCGGCGTCGGTGTACAGGCTCGCGCCGAACGGGTCGGTGCCGCTCGCGCCCACGGTTTGCAGCGCGGTGGGCGCGGGGCCGCAGCACCCGTCGCCGTTGGTGGTGACGGCGCGGGCGGCCGCCGCGTACTTCTCCCGGACCTGCTCGCGGACGTCGCCGGTCTCGTTCTGCTCTGTCATGGTCGTTCTCCTCGTTTTTCGGGTGCTCGGCGGGACGGCCGGGCGCGGTGCTCAGCCGAGCCGGCCCAGTGTGATGGGGGTGGCGCGAGTGTGCTGGTAGCGGCGTTCGGCGCGGGTGCTGACCTGAGCGCAGGCGTCGCAGAATCGCACGGCGTCGTCGCGGGTGCGGCGGTGGATGCGCAGCAGCATGGTGGTCTCCTCACCGACAGGCTGTCTTGACGGGTGTCGAAACAAGACTGGCACTTGTTTCGATGATCGTCAAGCTAGACGCATGTCGAAATACCGGAGCCGCCGGTCCCGGCCGGGTATCGAGGATCATCTCCAGCGTTTTCGAGACGTCATGCCGGGCCGGGCCGGGTCGTCGTCGCAGCGACGGCCGTGTTCGGGCGGGTTGCCGGTGACGGCCGCAGCCCATCGGTCAGGACAGCGAGGATGCGTTCGGCTCGCCCGGGATCCGGGTTGTCGTGCACGGTCACGAGCAGGCTCTTCAGCAGTGTGATGAGATCGGCGGCGGTGATGTCCGGGCGCACGGCGCCCGCGGCCTGAGCGCTCGGCGCAGCCCACACGATGTGGTGGAGCAGGTCCGGCGGATGGTGGCCGGTGAGAACGTGGTCTTCGCCGACCTGTTCGCCGAGGACGGCGTCCTGGAGTACCCGTTCGCCCTGCCGGGCCAGCCACACCAATTGCGGGGCAGGGAGGCGATCCGGGCCTTCTTCGGCAATACACCGGGCTCCCGGCGACTGTTCGAGATGGACGGCGTCGACGCACTCGTGCGTGACACCGGCGATCCCGAGGTGGTCGTCACCGAGATCGAACACTACGGGCGCTCGACCGGCACCGGCGAGGCCTACCGGTTCCGGGCGCTGGGCGTCATCCGGGTCCGCGACGGCGAGATCGTGTCGTATCAGGACTACATGGACCCCATCGCCACCGCCCGGCTACTGGGCCGCACGGCCGATCTCGCAGCCGCCTTGGCCGACGCCTGAAAGCCCTCGGCCAAGGCGCCGTCCGGCCGCGCAACCGGCAGCCGGCAAGCGGCGGGGACCTGAGATCAGCCGGATGCGCTCTGCCGCTCGCTTCACCAGATCAAGATCCAGTTCTGTGGTACGGGCGAGGCTGATCCGGTTCGGTAGCCGCGCGGCCCGGCTGCCGGGCCGCGCCCGGCGGCGCGGCCGCCGGGCTGAGCGTGCATGGCCGCCGCCACACCGCTACTCTCCGGTGCTCCACGACGGCCTGCACAGCAGCGGCGTCCCCTCGACGAGGCCGGTACGGGCGGTGCGCTGCACAGTGCCGTCGCGAGCACGGCCCTCGAAGAGCACGAAATGCAGGCTCGTGCCGGACGGCATCCGGTCGCGCCGGATGGTGAAGACACGCTCGCCGTCGCGGATCTCCCCGGCCGCGTCCATGACGTCGTGCAGCTGCGGCAACGACGGCTGATCGTTCTCGGCGCATCCCACCGCGTCCGCCTCCGGAGGGATCCGCTCGAACTCGACGACAGCCGGCACACCCGCGGCCCTCAACGCGGCGCTCAGCCGGTCGGCGTCGGTCAGCTGCCGGATGGTCAGCACGACGGTGCCGTCCGGCGCCGACTCGACCGACCACGCCGCAAGGTTCATCGGCGCGGGCCGGCCGGTCTCGGCGCCGGGCGACACGGTCAGCGCCAGGCCGCAGACGGCGGCCACCGCCGCGAGGCTCGCCGTCACCGTGTTGCGGCGCCGCCGCAACACCCGGCCCCGGGCGGCGACGTCGTCCAGGCTCGCTCGCAGCCGCACCGCCTCGAAGTCGCTGCGGACCAGGGCGTACAGGTCATCGTGATCGTCCGGCACGGCATTCACTCCCGTTCGGTGACGGCTGTCAGATGTGCTCGCAGGGCGCGGGTCGCGCGGGCGAGGTGGGCGGTCACCGTTCCGGGGGCGATGCCCAGCGTGTCGGCGGTGGCCCTGCTGTCGAGATCCAGGAAGACGCGCAGCGCGACGACCTGCCGCTGGCGCGGCGGCAGCGCCAGCAGGGCCGCCATCATCGCCGAATCCGGCATCGCCGCCTGCGGATCGTCGTGACACGGCTGGTCGTACCGATCCGGGGTGAGCACCTCCCGGCGCCATCGGCGCCACCACGAGACGTGCATGTTGAGCGCCGTGCGGACCACCCACGCGCGAGGCGAGGGATGCTCGGCCACCCGCGGCCAGCGCGCCCAGGCGCGGGCGAAGGCCTCCGCCACGACCTCCTCGGCCGCCTGCCGGCTGCCGAGCGACGCCGTCACCGCCCGCACGCAGTCGTCGCGGGCACTCTCGTAGAAGGCGGCGAACTGCGCCTGTCGATGCTCCACACCGTTATTACGCCAGACGGCCACCACACGCTTACCTGAACGAGAACCCGCCGGCTGCCGGCCACGAACCGGCGGCATCGCCGTTCACCGTCACGGAAGACGCTGCCGGGTCCCCGAGGGTGAGCGCCGCCGTGCATGCTCAGCCCGGAAGGCGGGTCGCGCGGGTACAACCGTCGACTGACGATCTTGCTAAGGCTGGTCAGGGGCCCTGCGGGCCGCGGTGCAACGTGGACGACGCACCCTTGTGGACCACTTCCATGACCGGCTCTACCTGCGAATATTCGCGTAGCCAATTCCCTGCCCGGCCGGGTCGCCGGTCTCCAGTGCGGCGTAGCGTGCGGGAGCATGGACCGGGGTTTCGCGGAGTTGCTGCGGGCGCTGCGTGAGGCGGTGCGCAACGGGCACGACACAACCGACTGCCGCGGTTCTCGGCCCGCAGACCGGTCGCATCGGCGCGGGAGCAGACCCCGGACACGTCGTCTGCGTGCGGTGACCGGCGGTCGAAGGACGCCACGGGGTGCGGTGACGTACGGGCTGCAGCCCCGGCCGCGGCGGACGATGCGCCCGCGCCGCAGAGCGTACCGCTCGGCCTCGCCGAGGTGGGCGTGTTGTGCCGCCAAGCTGCTCGACCGGGTGAGACCCGGCTACCAGCGACATGGTGGTGCTTCCGAAGCCCGCCGGCAGTGAGATCAACACGAACAGTGTGGCGTTACGCCCCGGGGGCTTCCCTGGCTCATGTCCTCAGAGTTGAGCCAGGACATATCAATGCCTCACCTCGGCGTCAATGTTCGACAAGGCCTCTCGTAGGGCAGCCGCCGCTGCCCGGACCGGCGAGGGCAGGCGTTGCAGGCCGCATTCGCCCAGGTCAGCCACAGTATGCTCGGCGAGAGCACAGAGAGCTCCCGGCGCGGCCTGCAGGGCGATGGCCACGGTGGCGCGCACCAGCCCTGCCCGCTGGAAGCGGGAATCCCAGTGCCGGTCCAGCGTGATCCAGTCGTGCAACCCGGCCACCGCGGCGCGCAGAGCGGCGACACCGGGCCCGTACGTACGGTCGGTCTCCTGCCGCCGCGACCGGGCGGCAGCGGCCAGACGCTGTCGGCGCTGCTCGGCGGCCTGCCTGCTGCTCAACCCCAATGCGGCGGCGATCTGCGCCCATGTCGCCCCCTCGTGGCGCGCACGGTCGATGAGGACCAGCTCCTGCTCGTCCAACCGCGTGCGAGCCGCACGGACCTCTGCCAGCTGTGCCAGTTCCCGAGCCACGCTGTCAACGCTATATTGACGGATCCTCGATGACGACGACCGCGTGCCGCTCTGCCGGTTCGGCTTGCCGCCGATACACCCCGTCGCGGCATCCGCCGGGGCGCTCGGCGGCCCGGTAATGTCGCCCGGGTGAGCATCACGGGGATGATCGCGGACGAGCGCCGCCGCCTGGCCGACCTCACCGACGCGCTGACACCCGGGCAGCTGAGCGTGCCCAGCCTGTGTGCCGCGTGGACGGTCAAGGAGGTGGTCGGGCACCTGGTCGCCGTGGTCGCCGTCAGCCACACCGCCGCGCTGCGACAGCTGGTGCGCAGCGGGTTCAACCCGCACCGGGCCAACGCCCGGCTGGCCACGGCGACCGCCGCCCGCCCGGCCCGCGAGCTGGCCGCCATGCTGCGCGCCCACGCGGAGAACCCGTTCCGGCCGCCGGTCGTCGGCTATCCGGGCGCGCTCACCGACCTGCAGGTGCACTCGCTGGACATCCGCCGTCCGCTCGGGCTGCCCGGCGAGTTGCGCCCGGAACGGCTGCGGATCTCCCTGGACTTCCTCGTCGGCGGCCGGGCCGTCGGGTTCGCCCCGCGCGGCAGGACTGCCGGGCTGCGGTTCGAGGCGACCGATCTGGACTGGGCGTGGGGCGACGGCCCGGCCGTGCGGGGCACGGCGGAGGCCGTGATGCTGGCCCTGGCCGGACGGCGGGCCGCACTGGCCGATCTGGACGGGCCGGGCACCGCCGCGCTGGGACGCCGGCTGCCCTGAGCCGGGGCGCCGCCGCACCGGAGAGCTGAGCGGGTGGGCCACTTCGTGCGGACCAGGTCTTCTGCCGCGATGTCTGCGCCGGTCACGTCGGAGCGGTCCTGTTCACGGGTGACGCCGGAGCCGGCGCGGGGAAAGCGGTCCACGGCAAGCCGTCCGGCTTCCGCTGCCAGTGCGACGGCGAAACGCCGGACGGCCGGACCGGCGGGCCCGATGTCCACCGAGTCACCGTTGGGCCGCGAGTTGCAGGTCGAAGACGAACACGTCGCCCGGCCTGGCCTCAGGAATCCGCCAGATCGAGTATTGCGATCCCATCGAACCGGAAAAGGATTCGATACTCCCTCGTTTGCCTCGCTCGCTGACCGATATGCAGGAACCGGCCGGGGCCACGAAGTTGATCGTGAGCTCGGCAACCGACTCGTCGTCTGCGCCGGGGTCATGCCGCATTCGCCACGTCAGCGTGTCCCAGCCGGACTCACGCAGCGGATCCCAGAGGCCGGGTGAACGGTATTCGACGACCCAATGACACGGCTTCTCGACTGCGGGCCGGAACAGGGCCACCACACGAATCCAGCGGTCCTTCCGGATCGGCAGGATCTCGATCCCGGCGGATCGGGGTGAGAGCACCGCGCCGGAGAATTCCATGCTCTCGAAGCCCGGAGGGTTGCGGGCATCCGGAACCACAGGGTAGAAGGCCCGGTATCTGAGCGGCTTCCTCGGAGACGTCACGGCTTCATGGCGAACCTTGTCGCCGCTGCCCGAATCCCCGACTCGAACGGTCAGGTCGATCTTCTCCGAGAACGGAGAGTCGGCGGAATCCAGGACGTAGTTCAAGCCGTCGCGAAGCCTGTCCCTCTCGTGGAGTGCCCCGATGAGTCCGGCGCCGATTCGTCGGCGGGCGAAACGGAGAATGAGCAGCGTCAGGGAGATGACGAAGATCGCTCCGAGTGCCAACCGGCCCCATCCGCTCACTACGAGCTGAGCGACGCCGGAGGACAGCGCCAGCGCAACCGTCAGAAACAGCCAGGCAATGCCGAGGGGTCCGCCGTCTTTCTTCATGCCCCTCCAAGCCGGCGAGGCCGCTGAAAGTGAGGACCTATCCTTTGCTGCTTTTCGCGACCACACAAGGCACCCGCCGGAAAGCCGTCAGTAGCATCGTCTTCCGGCTGGGGGCGTGGTTCACTCTCCTGCCGCTGCCGGGGTGCGAGGCCCGGGCCGGCATGATGGCGGCGCCCGCCCGCACCTGCCCGCGATGCGGCGCCTCCGGGGTGATCATCCTGGCCGACCGGGCGAAGCGTGTTCTGCGGCCCGCCCGGCACCACCCGGGGAGAGACAGCCGACCGGTGAGCCGCTTCGCCGGTGGGGCTTCGTACCGGCGGCCGGGGCTGGGTCGGCGGGAATCTATCTCTTAACCGGGCCGACATCTTGCCGAAAACCTTTTCGTAAGGCAGCGTGTGCCGCAGGCGCATCGCATCACGGGGGCGGATGGGCCGGGATCGCCCATGGGCGTCGCACGCTCACGAAACAGTGCACACCTCTGGGCGGCATCCCCGCTCAAGCATCGAAGTCTGTCGATTGCAGAGGTGTCCTCATGCGTTTCAACCGTCGCACCGCACTGATCGCCGGCGCCGCCGGGGCCGCGAGCGCGCTGCTGCCCGCCGGCCCGGCCCGCGCCGCCCGCCCCGACATCGGCGTCTCGGCGTACCCGTTCACCCCGGCCGCCGTGCGGCTCGGCGCCGGAGCGTTCGCCGACAACGCCGCCCGCACCCACACCTACCTGCGGTTCCTCGACGCCGACCGGCTCCTGCACACGTTCCGGCTCAACGCCGGGCTCACCTCCACCGCCACCGCGTGCGGCGGCTGGGAGTCACCGTCGACCGAACTGCGCGGCCACTCCACCGGCCACCTGCTCACCGCCCTCGCCCAGGCGTGGGCGGACACCGGCGACACCACCCTGCGGGCCAAAGGCGACCACCTGGTCGCGCAACTGGCCCTGTGCCAGCGGCCCAACGGCTACCTGTCGGCATACCCGGAATCGTTCATCGACCGGGTCGAGACCGGCCAGCAGGTGTGGGCGCCCTACTACACCCTCCACAAGATCGTCCAAGGGCTGCTCGACTGGCACCTGCTGACCGGCAGCGCCCAGGCCCTGACCGTGCTGGCCCGCAAGGCCGCCTGGATCCAGGCCCGCAACAGCCGCCTCACCCAGGCCCAGCGGCAGCAGATGCTGCGCGTCGAATTCGGCGGCCTCGGCGAGACCCTGTTCAACCTGTACCAGCTCACCGGCGACCCGGCACACCTGACCACCGCCCGCTACTTCGACCACGCCCAGGTCCTCGACCCGCTCGCCGCCGGCGTCGACGCACTCGCCGGATTCCACGCCAACACCCAGATCCCCAAGGCGATCGCCGCGATCCGCGGCTTCCACGCCACCGGCGAGACCCGCTACCGCGACATCGCCGTCACGTTCTGGAACCTCGTCGTCCGCCGGCACTCGTACGCCATCGGCGGCAACTCCAACGGCGAATACTTCCAGGCCCCGAACCGCATCGCGAGCGAACTGTCCGACACCACCTGCGAATGCTGCAACAGCTACAACATGCTGAAACTGACCCGGCAACTGTTCTTCACCGACCCGGGCCGCGCCGCCGAACTGATGGACTTCTACGAAAAGGCGCTCTACAACCATCTGCTCGGCGCGCAGAACCCGAACTCGGCACACGGCCACCACTGCTACTACGTGCCGTTGCGCGCCGGCGGCATCAAGACCTACAGCAACGACTACGACGACTTCACCTGCTGCCACGGCACCGGCATGGAGACCAACACCAAACTCGCCGACAGCGTCTACTTCCACAACGGCGACATCCTGTACGTCAACCTGTACATCGCCTCGACGCTGACGTGGCCCGGCCGCGGGATCACCGTCCGGCAGGACACCGGCTTCCCGCAGACGCCCACGTCACGGCTCACCATCACCGGCTCCGGGCCCATCGACCTGCGACTGCGCATCCCGTCGTGGACCAGCGGCGCCCAGATCCGCGTCAACGGCGCCACCACCGGCACACCCACCCCCGGCAGCTACCTGTCGATCAACCGCACCTGGGCCGCCGGCGACACCGTCGACATCAGCCTGCCGATGACCCTCACCCTGGAACCCACCCCCGACAACCCGGCCGTACGCGCGGTCAGACACGGGCCGATCGTGCTCGCCGGACAGTTCGGCACCACCGACCTCACCAGCCTGCCCACCCTCGACCCCGCCACCCTGACCCCGGCGGCCGCCCCACTGGAGTACACCGCCGGACCGGTGCTGCTGCGCCCCTTCTACCAGACCCACGGCCAGCGGTACTCCGTCTACTGGAACGTCACCGGCAGCACCCCGCGCGAGGCCCGCTACCCGTTCGACGAGGCCTCCGGCACGAACGTGGCCGACGCCACCGGCAACGGCTGGACCGGCGCCCTGGCCGGCGCCGTCACCCGCACCGTCGGGCGCAGCGGCAACGCCGTGCTGCTCGACGGGACGACCGGGCACGTCAGCCTGCCCGCCGGCATCCTCGCCGGAGTCACCGCGTACACGATCGCGACCTGGATCCGCATCGACGTGGCCGCCACCTGGACCCGGGTCTTCGACTTCGGCACCGGCACCGGCGCCTACCTGTTCCTCACCCCGCGCAGCAGCGCCGGCACCGCCCGCTACGCCATCACCACCGCCGGCGCCGGTGGCGAACAGCGCGTCAACGCCCCCGCCGCACTGCCGACCGGGGCGTGGGCGCACGTCGCCGTCACCCACACCGGCAACCTCGCCATCCTCTACGTCAACGGCGCCGAGGTGGCCCGCAACAGCGCGCTCACGCTCCGGCCGTCGGCGCTGGGGTCCACCACCCGCAACTGGATCGGCCGCTCCCAGTACCCGGGCGATCCGTACCTGACCGCGGCCGTCGACAGCTTCCGGATCCACAGCCGGGCGCTGACCGCGACCGAGATCGCCCAACTGCACACCACCGGCCAGTAACCCCCGCCCCCCGTGGAAAGGTCCTGCGAGAAAGGCAGTCGGATGTCCAGAAGAAGATGGCCGGCCGCGATGTGCGCGCTGGTCACCGCCGCCGCGGCGACAGCCGTCGCCACCCCGGCCCAAGCCGCCAACCCGATCATCACCAGCATCTACACCGCCGACCCAGCGCCGCTGGTGGTCGGCGACACCCTGTACGTCTACGCCGGCCGCGACGAGGCGCCCACCGGCGCCGGCAACTTCCAGATGCGCGAATGGCACGTGCTGTCGTCGGCCGACGCGGCCACCTGGACCCACCACGGCGCGAAAGCGAACATCGGCACGTTCGGTTGGGCCGGCGCCGACGCGTGGGCCAGTGAGGTCGAACCCCGCAACGGCAAGTACTACTGGTACACGTCGGTCAACGGCAACGGTCCCGGCTGGATGAACATCGGCGTCGCCGTCGCCGACAGCCCGCTCGGGCCGTTCACCGACGCCAAAGGCGGACCGCTGATCAGCGACAGCACCCCCGGCTCCTCAGGGCTCAACATCGACCCGACCGTGTTCGTCGACGACGACGGCCAGGCCTACCTGTACTGGGGCGGCTACTGGGGACCCCGCGCCGTCCGGCTCGCCGCCAACATGACCGACACGGTCGGGCCGGTCGTCACCCCGGCCGGGCTCACCGACTTCTGGGAAGCGCCGTGGATGTTCAAACGCGGCGGCCTCTACTACATGATGTACGCCGCCAACGACACCGGCGGCTGCGTCACCGACACCGACTACGCCTGCCAGCGGTACGCGACCGCCACCGACCCGATGGGACCGTGGACCCACCGCGGCGTCGTGCTCGGGCAGGTGTCGTCGACGACCAACCACGCCGGGATCGTCGAGTTCAACGGCCAGTGGTACATCGTCTACCACAACGCCGGCGCCCCCGGCGGCGGCGACTTCCGCAGGTCCGTCGCGGTCGACCGGCTGTACTTCAACGCCGACGGCACGATCCAGCCGGTCGTGCAGACGACCACCGGACCGCCGCCCAACCCCGGCGGCGGGGGAGACGGCACCAACCTGGGCCCGTCGGCCACCGTGTCCACGTCGCACGTGTCGGCGTGGGAGCACCTGGCCGCGGTCAACAACGGCGGGACACCGGCCGGCTCGCAGGACCGGTCGAACCTGGCCTACGGCAACTGGCCGCAGCAGGGCGTGCAGTGGATCGAATACCGGTGGCCGACCGCCAAGTCGATCAACCGGAGCTCGGTGTACTGGTTCGACGACAACCAGGGCATCGACCTGCCCGCGTCCTGCCGGCTGCAGTACTTCAACGGCAGTCAGTACGTTCCCGTCCCCGGCCAGTCCACCTGCGGCGTCGCCGGCAACGTCGAGAACGTCATCACGTTCAGCCCGGTCAGCACGACACGGTTGCGGCTGCAGATCACCTCACGCAGCGGCTACTCCACCGGCGTGCTCGAGTGGAAGGCGATGCAGTCATGAACGGCCCCGTGACCAGACGGCAGGTCCGTGCGGTTGTTCGCCGGCTCTCGGCGTACACCTCGATCCTGGTGTTGATCTGCGCGTCGCCGGCGGTGAGCCCGCGGCCGGCGCACGCGGCGCAACCCATCGGCTATCCCACCTTCGCCAACACCGGGTCGATCCCGGCGCCGCCGGCCGGCTACACCACCGGCGACACGATGCGCGCCATCTACGACGCCGAGGCCGCCGGCACCGACTTCTGGATGGACCGGCTGCTGGCGCGCACCGGCAACGACCCGGCCGGCACCTGGCTGATGAGCCGCGGCCGGGCCGCGTTCATGTACACGCACAACCCGGCGGTCATCGGGTTCGGCGGCAACGCCGCCTACTGGGACAACATCTCCAGCCAGAACGCCTACGCCATCACCGTCTCGGCCGGCACGTTCACCGAACAGAGCGCCCAGCGCCGGCAGACGCCCAGCCACTGGCGCAGCGTGCACACCGGCGGCAGCCTGCGGCTGGAGGTCACCAAGTTCATCACCCACAACAACGTGCTGGTCACCAACGTCGCCGTCGTCAACACCGGCAGCGCGGCGTCGACGTTGACGCTGACGGCCACCTCGCCGTACGCGACGACGGTCAGCGGCAGCGAACTGACCGGCACCCGGGCGGTGAAGAACAACCTGACCACCCTCCACCCGCGGTTCTCCGGCGACGGGTTCACCGCCGCGGGCGGCGCGCTCAGCCGGTCGGTCACCGTCGGCGCCGGGCAGACCGTCACCGCGAAGGTGCAGCTCGGCCTGATCGCCACCGAGATCCCGGCGTCACGCACCGAGTACGACGCCTACCGGGCGCGCAGCGCGGCCGACGCGTTCGCCACCCACGTGCGCGACTACAACCGGTGGTGGGCCGACAACGTGCCCTACATCGACGTGCCGGACGCGGCCATCAAGAAGAACATCTACTACCGGTGGTGGCTGATGCGGTTCAACCACCTCGACGCCGACATCCCCGGCCAGGACTTCCAGTTCCCGCAGTCGATCGAGGGCGTCACCGGCTACAACAACGCGATCGCCCTCACCCAGCCCATGCACATCGACGACCTGAAATACTTGCGGAGCCCGGAATACTCCTACGGGCCCTATCTGGCGGTCGGGCAGTACTCGGCGAACGGCCGGTTCATGGACAACCCCGGCGACCCGGAGAACTGGTCCAACTCCTACACCCAGTACATCGCCGAAGCCGCGTGGCGTGCCTACCAGATCCACGGTGGCCAGCCGGCCATGCTGACCAACTTCGCCCGGTACGCCGAAGGCGACGCCAAAGGCCAGCTCGCCACCTACGACACCAACAACAACAGCGTCATCGAGTACGACTGGGGCGCGATGACCGGCAACGACGCCGACGCCGTCAGCTTCCACTGGCGCGCCGGCAACCTGGACCGGGCCGAGACCGCCTACGTGTGGAGCGCCGCCAACGCCGCCCGCGACGCCTACACACTGCTGGGCAACACGGCCAAGGCCACCGAGATGCAGACGCTCGCCGACCGGATCCGCACCGGCGTGGTGAACACGCTGTGGAACCCGTCGCGGCAGCTGCTGGAGCACAAGCACGTGTCGACGAACACCCACGTACCCTGGAAAGAGATCAACAACTACTATCCGTACGCGGTCGGGCTGATGCCGAACACCGCCCAGTACCGGGAGGCGCTGCGGCTGTTCGCCGACGCCGGCCAATACCCGATCTTCCCGTTCTACACCGCCAACCAGGTCGACAAGGCCGCCGCCGCGGCCGCCGGGAACCCGGGCAGCAACAACTTCTCCACCATCAACTCCACCGTGCAGTTCCGGCTCTACTCGTCGGTGCTGCGCAACTACCCGAACACGTGGATGACCAGGGAGGACTACAAGAAACTGCTGTACTGGAACGCCTGGGCGCAATACGTCGGCGGCGACACCGACTGGCCGGACGCCAACGAGTTCTGGGCCGACTGGAACGGCAGCGCCGTCACCTACCGGTCGTGGATCCACCACAACATCCTCGGCAGCAGCAACTGGACCATCATCGAGGACGTCGCCGGGCTGCGCCCGCGCAACGACACCCAGATCGAACTGTCGCCGGTCGACATCGGCTGGAGCCACTTCGCGGTCAACAACCTGCGCTACCGCAACGCGAACCTGTCGATCGTCTGGGACGACCCGTCCGACGGCGTGACCAGGTACAACGGCATCCCGCAAGGCTATTCGATCTTCCTGAACGGAACCCGCGTGGCGACGGTCGACCGGCTCGTGCCGTTCACCTACCACCCGGCGACCGGCACGGTCACCACCAGCGGCACCGTCACCCACACCACGGCCTTCGGTTCGCTGCAGGCGCCGCAGAACGTGGTGCAGAACAGCGGCCGGATCGTCGACATCTTCGCCAAGGCCGGCGTCGACCTCACCTCCACCAGGCCCAACCTGGCCGCCGGCGCGACCGTCTCGGCGTCCTACACCACCTCCGGCACGACACCCGGCGCCGCCGTCGACGGGCTGCCCACCAACGCGCCGCTGTGGGGCAGCTACGGCAGCACCAACGCCACCGACACCGTCGACATCACCTTCGGCGGCGAACGCACGGTCAGCGAAGCCCGGATCCACTTCCGCCACGACCGGGCCGGCAACCGCTACCGGCCACCGGCCGCCTACAACGTCCAGTACTGGAACGGCAGCGCCTGGGTCAACACCAGCGCCCAGGCCAAGACCCCGGCCACCCCGCAGGCCAACCTCAACACGGTCACCTTCACCCCGGTCGACACCACCAGGCTGCGCCTGCAGATCACCCAACCCTCCGGTACGCCGAAAACCGGCCTGACCGAGGTGAAGGTGTACGGGCAGACCACCGTGCCGCCACCGAACCCGAACCTGGCCGCCTCCGCCACCCCCAGCGCCTCCTACACCTCCCCGTGGGAGAGCGTCGCCGCCCTCAACGACGGCGCCGAACCACCGTCGTCCAACGACACCGTCAACCCACGCTGGGGCACCTGGCCCAACACCGGCCAGCAGTGGGCCGAACTGACCTGGCCGGCGGCACAGAACCTGCGGTCCGCGCAGGTGTACTTCTTCGACGACAACCAGGGCATCGACCTGCCCGCCTCCTGGAAACTGCAGTACTGGAACGGCAGCACCTACCTCGACGTGCCCTCGGCAAGCGGCTACCCGATCGCGGCCGGCCAGTACAACACCGTCACGTTCGGGCCGGTCAGCACCACCCGGCTACGGGTCGCGCTGACCAGCGGCGCCGCCTCCGTCGGCCTGCTGGAGGTGAAAGCCTTCGCCCCCTGAACCCGACGCCGCCCGGGACCCTTTTCGGAGTCCCGGGCGGCCCGGCCGTCAACCGACCGCCGTCGCCTCCAGCTCCACCAACTGACCGGGGATCGCCAGGCGGGTCACTCCCAGCATCGTCGTCGCCGGCGCCACCCCGGCCGCGGCCAGCCGCGACGCCAGCACCCCGTAATGCGGGAACAGCCCGTCGACGTCGACGGTGTACACGTTGAGCCGCACCACGTTCGCCAGCGACATGGACGCCGCCGTCAGCACGGCCTCCAGATTGTCCAGGCACACCGCCAACTGGGCGGCCACGTCGCCGTCATGCCGCGGCCTGCCGTCGGCGTCCATCGCCGTCTGCCCCGAGCAATACAGCGTCCGGGTCTGCCCCGACACCAGCTCACCCTGGTTGAAACCCAACGCCACCGACCACGGCCACGGATTGACCGCCACTCGCTGCACTGCCACACCAAACCCCATTTCCTCTCGTACGGGCGAACGCGAGCCTGCCAACCAATCACGACACCTGCTGTCAGGTATTCCGGTAAGGTTCGCGGATGCGCGCCGACCGGCTGGTCTCCCTCGTGCTGCTGCTGCGCCAGCGCGGCCGCCTCAGCGCCGGCACCCTGGCCCGCGAACTGGAGGTGTCCACCCGCACCGTGCTGCGCGACATCGAAGCGCTGTCCGCCGCCGGTGTGCCGGTCTACGCCGAACGTGGCCGGCACGGCGGATTCGCGCTGCTGCCCGGCTTCCGCACCGAACTGACCGGCCTCAACCACGACGAGGCCCTGGCCCTGCTCACCGCCGGCTCCGGCTGCGGCCTCGGCCCGGCCCTCGCCTCCGCCCTGCGCAAGGTCGCCGACGCGCTGCCGGACAGCCACCGCGCCCTCGCCGGCGACGCCGCCCAGCGGTTCCTCGTCGAACCGCAGACCGACCTGCTGTCACGCCGCACCGTCACCGAACAGATCCCCGCCGCCACCCTGACCGAGGTGCGGCGGGCCGTGCTGGCCGGGCACCGGCTGCGCATCCACTACGCCGCCACCGGACAGCCCCCGGCGTGGCGCACCATCGACCCGATCGGCCTGGTCACCGTCCGCGACCGCGGCTACCTGCTGGCCACCCGCGACGGCGCCGACCGCACCTACCGGCTGGCCCGGATCCACGCCGCCGAGGAACTACCCGAACCGGCCCGGCGGCCCGGCCGGGTCGACCTCGACCGGGCCTGGCGCGAACGCTGCGCCCGGTTCCTGTCCGACGACCACATCGCCGTCGAGGTCCACGTCGACCCGGCCCGCCGCGACGAACTGCTCACCACGGCCGTCGCCGTCCGCGCCGAAACCCCCGGCCCCGACGGCCGGCTGCGCCTGCAGGTCACCTACCAGGACCTGCGGCACGCCGTCTGGGCACTGTGGCAACTCGGCCCGGCCGCCGAAGCCCTCACCCCACCGGCCCTGCGCGCCGCCCTGCACGACCGGGCCGCCGCCCTCGCCGCGACCTACCGGGACCCGCCCCAGAAACCGGCCCGGCCGCCAGGCCCGCGCCGGTTCCGGCGTGCCGACGGGCCCGCTCAGGCCGCCCGACAAGGCCAGCCGCTGAACGAGAGCCGTCCGCCCAGCAGCTGATCCTGTCCGACCGGCCGTCTCCACCAGTTCCGCGCCCAGCGCGAGGGCCCGGTGCGACGCCGCCGGCAGATCGTCGCTGGCCGCCAGCGCTGCTGCTGGTTTATCAATAGAGGCTCGCTACCAGCGCATGTCCGGGCCGGCCCTGCTTTGCCAGGCCTCACGACGCGGGTGCGGGGTAGCGGAGACCGGACCCGGATCAGGGATTCGATGACCGACGACGACGACGACGGTCGGTGGTCGGTGGTCGGCGGTCTCAGACCGGTGAATATCCGTCCGTTGCGGTGGTTGCGCATGTAGACGGCATTGTTTGAACGGTGCGTTCGTCGCTGAGCAAGACCGGCGAGACGACCCGGCCGGCCGCGATGGCTCCCCGGCGATCGCCGCTGACGCTGCCCCTAAACTCCACCGTGCGGCACCGGCCGGCCGTCGCACGCCACCACCGCCACGGTCACCGGCTGGCCGCGGACGTAGAGACGAATTCCCGGTCGGGGAGGCGGGTCACGGATTTCGGCTATCTGTGTTCCGTAGACGTGACACCCGTAACGG
>NZ_JBFAMR010000102.1:0-22290 GCF_040656595.1 Actinoplanes sp. NPDC049802 | reverse complement strand
CCGAGGGCTCCGCGTCCTCTTCCAGCATCGCCCGATCTCGCCGCCTTCGCCCGTGTCGCACCAATCAACACATTCGCGTTGCTGAGATCAGCTCAATGTAGGAGCGATTTTCAAGAATCGGTGCTGTGCAGGAGATGAAGGTTTGGCCCTTCGGAGTCGCCTTTCGGGAGGAGGCTTCAAACCACCACATGCTGCGTTGGCTGAAGACCGTCGTGGTGAGCGATGTGGAAAAGGCGCCGTAAGAGGTGTCAGGTAGGGATCAGGAAGATGAGTGAAACCGAACCGCTGTTGACGTGTCGTTACGTTTTAAAGTGGCATCAGAACCGTGGTCCTGGTTATTGGCTGCGGGATGATTCTGGCGGATGCCCGATGACTGGCCAGACGGTGCCCGGCATGGAGGCGGCATGAGCCTGATCTGCGGCTCCTGCATGGAACGTGGGAAGGCGTGTCTCGATACCGTCCCGATGATTCGGGCGAGAGGGAGTAACCAAGCGGGATGTGCCCGCAAGGTGTGAGTACCGATGCGAGACGCGCTGGCGGACCGGCCCGTAGTAGTGAGGAAGCCCTGGTAATCGGGGTGGAGCGAAGGGGCCGGGCCATCCACAGTTAGTTCGTCTGGTCAACCGGGGCGAATGTCTCCGGAAGGAACTGTGAGGAGCGAGCTGACGTTGTCAGAGTGAAGTGGTGGGTCGTGGACAACCACGACCAGGGTGGCTACGTGTACCAGACGGTCGTCGTCGACAACACGCGGCCGGCGCTGGCGATCACCTCCGCCCCGAAGAACGGCGCCAAGGTCAAGGGCACCGTGAAGATCCGCGCCAAGGCCAGCGACAAGAACGGCGTCGCCCGGGTCGAGCTCTGGGTCAACGGCAAGCGCGTCGCCACTGACTACCGGTCGGGTTACGCGTTCTCGATCAACACCGCGAAGTACGGGAAGTACTTGAAGATCCGGCTGCGCGCGTACGACCGAGCCGGCAACTCGATCGCGACGCCGACACGCTCCTGGCGCCGCTGACGCCGTACTGCAGAAATCGGCGCCGGGTCCACCGCGGTGCGGGTGCCGACAATGTCATCCGTACTAGTCAAGCGACTTTCTCGTATTCGTGAAGGATGCCGCCGAGTCGGTCATGTCGGCGGATGCGCAGACGGGCAGCCTGCGTCCCCCAGGCGGCGCTCGGATGCGCGGTGGCACCGAGTACCCGGATGCGGCGGGTGGCGTGCTCGATCACCGCGAGGGCGTACAGGCGGGCGCCGGTCAGTGTCACGGTCTCGAAGAAGTCCGCAGCGATCAGGCCCTGGGCTTGAGAGCGCAGGAATGCCGCCCAGGTGCTGTTCGTGCGTTCGGGTGCCGGGTCGATGCCGGCGTCGTGGAGGATCTCCCGGACGGTGGAGGCGGCGACCTTGACGGCGAGGATGATGCTGCAGGCTCAGGCGGATTTCCCGGGCTGTCCGATCCGTTCGGAGAGCAACAGGCGCGAGCCGCTGTTACTTGTCGAGGTAGTGGCCGTGGCAGGCGGCGATTTCCAGTTCGCTGCCACGGACCCGGTAGATCAGTCTGTGCTCGTCGTTGATGCGGCGGGACGACCATCCGGACAGCGGGCCTCTCAGCAGGCCGGGTTTGCCGAGCCCGGTTCCGTGTGGATCCAGTTGAACGTCGAGGATCAGTCGGGCTGGAAAGCTGAACGCGGCGACCCGCAGGTCCGGGTAGGCGGGACTGGGCGAGCCGTTTCCGTGCGAGAGTTGGTCATATCGCCACCGGCGTCGCGGATCTCCCCGCTGGTGCCTGGGCCGGGTTGTTCAGGAACGGCGGCCACCGGCGGGTCCGTGCGAACCGCGCATGCACCGTGCTCCGCCGGCCGGAATCGGCGGGGGACCGGTTCGCCCGGATTCTCGCTGGATCATGTCCGCGAAGAGATGCGGATCCATGGGCCGGTGAAGGTGGTACCCCTGACCGAGCTCGCATCCCATCCGTACCAGTGCCTGTAGCTGCTCGACGTCCTCGATGCCTTCGGCCACGACCTCCAGATGCAGCGCCCGTCCGAGGTCGACGACCGCGCGCACGAGGGCGTTGTCCTGGGCGGACCTGGTCACGCCGCTAACGAAGCTCCGGTCGATCTTCACCTGGTCCACAGGGAATTCCCGGAGGTAGGATAGCGATGAGTGCCCGGTCCCGAAGTCGTCGACCGAGAGGCGTACCCCGTGTTCCTTGATGAGCCGCAAGTTGGTCAGCGCCTTCGCCGGATCGGTCGTCAGCACGGACTCGGTCAGTTCGAGGGTGAGCGCGCCCCCATGAAGGCCTGCGAAGTCCAGCGCGTCCGCGACGTCGGTCACGAACCGGTCATCGGTGATCTGACGTGCTGAGATGTTCACGCTGGCCGTGAGGTCGGGCAACAGCCGGCGCCAGCCGGCGACCTGCGACACGGCCTCGCGTAGGACCCACCGGCCGATCTCGTTGATCAGGCCGGTCTCCTCCGTGATCGGGATGAACTGGTCGGGCGGGACGATCCCGCAGCGCGGACGGTGCCATCGCAGTAGTGTCTCGACGCCGGCCAGTTCTCCGGTGCCCAGCCGTACCAGCGGCTGCACGTTCAACCGGAACTGTCCGGCCGCCAGGGCGTTCTGCAGGTCGGCTCGCAGTTCCAGCCGGTTCAACTGCTCGGCCTGCATTTCCGGTTCGAACACGACGACCTGGCCGGACCCGGCCCGCTTCGCCCGGTACATGGCCACGTCCGCGTTACCCAGCAGTTCGCCGGCGGGCGTACCGCCCACCCGGGCCGCAATGCCGATGCTGGTACCGATGTAAATCTGCCGTCCCGCGATGTGGAAAGGCTCGGCGACCTCGACCGCGATGCGTTCGGCGACCACTCGGGCGTTCTCGACCGAGAGGTTCTCCAGAATCACGGCGAACTCGTCACCACCCAGCCGGGCGGCCAGATCTTTGGTCCGCAGGCAGCCGAGGATGCGCCTGCTCACCGCGGCGAGCAACTCATCGCCCGCGTTGTGGCCGAGGCTGTCGTTGACGGCCTTGAACCGGTCGAGGTCGATGAACAGGATGGCGATGTCCGCGATCCGTGCCTCGTCCAGGATCAGGTCGAGACGGTCGAGGAAGAGTTTGCGGTTCGGTAGGCCGGTGAGTGGGTCGCGGTACGCCTCTCGTACCGCCTCCACGGTTCGGGCATCTGTCAGTGCCAGGCTGATCTGCTGGCCGAATGCGGACATCAGGCCGGTGTTCTCTGCTGCGGAATCCGTCTCGTCGAGCCCGACCGCGACCAGACTTCCCGCGACAACGCCGCTGACGTGGACGGGGGTGGCCAGCGTCAGAAGAGCCCCGGACGGCCCCGAACGACGGACTGTCTCCTCTGCGGCGATCGCTTCCGCGGCGTGCTCCAGCGCGGCGTGCGTTGTTCCGGCCGACTCCGGCCAGTGCGCCCGCGAGGCCACGATGAGGCTGGTCGGCTCCGCCGGGTCCGACAGCACCAGCGCGATCGGAGCCCGCCTCAGAAGCTGCGAGGCCCCCTCGGTGATGGCGTCGAGAACCGACTGAAGTGGTTCACGCCGGGAGATCGCACGCTGGATGGAGAGCAGCGTTTCCAGCAGGGCCTGCCGGGCGTGGACGATCTCCAGCAGTTCCAGCCGCTGCTCGGCCTCTCGGGCCCGTTCCTCGCGCAGCGTCCTCTCGGTCGTGAGTATCCGGAGGTTGCGCAGCGCCAGCCCGAGCACCTGGGCCATGCCCTGGAGCATCTGGCGTTCCTCGGTGCTGAACTCGTCGTCGATCCGCGCGACCACGAGTTCGCCGTCGATATCGCTGCCGAGGGCGGCGTTTGCCCCATTCGCCTCGCCCAGCAGCGGCAACTCCAATGCCGGCGCACCGCGGAAGGCCGGGCGCAACTGTTCGGCCGGGACTGTCACGGGCAGGCCCGTCAAACCCCGTACGCCGTCCTCGCCGGCCAGAAGAACCGCACCGGCCTCCGCGTCGAGGGCCTCCAACGCGCGTTCGACGGCGACTCGGATGGCCACCTCCTCGTCAGCCGAGGCGCTGACCGCCGTGAAGTATTCGGTGAGCTGGTGGGTCGACCAGTGCAGGGTCATGAAGAGCCGTTCACGCCATCGCGAGGGTTACCACTGTCAGCCGGTGCAGACCACGGGCTCCGCGGGTGCGTGCGAACTCGCCGTAGCTGTAGAAGCCCGCCATGGGAACTCCGGAGGCCACCCGTCCCATGGCGGCGATCTCCCGTTCGACTCCATCCGGGCCGAGTACCGCCTTGCGGACCCCGCAGTCGAATGCGAGAACCCCGACCGGCTCCGCACCACCCAGCGCATCGATGGCCTGACGGCACGACATCGCGCCCGCGTCGACGACCGAGTCTTCTTCGGCGCTCATCACCCACGCCAGCGCGCCCTGTGGCGTGTCGGCCAGGAACAGCAGGGAACCGTCGTCCGGGTCCCAGCTGTGCGCGATCCGGATGTCCTCACCGGTACGGCGGGACAACCCCAGCGGGTTCGCGAAGGCAGCGGCCTGGAAGGCCTCGGGACTCTCGAGTACCGAGCGATCGATGCCGGTACGCGTCAGGAAGACGTCAAGGGCCGGCGCGCTGTCGAGCTCGTACAGCCGGCCCTTCTCGCTGCGTGTCACGATCATCGGCTCGCCGCGCTTGTGCCATCCGTGTGCGATGCCGATGCCGAACTCCGCGTCGGAGCCCAGGCCTACGCCGACCACCGCGTCGGTCAGCACCTCCACACCGTTCCGGTCGCCGAAGAACTGGTGGGTCAGGCGGAGCCGCATGTCGTCACCGGCGCATCCGCCGACCAGCGGCGCCAAGGCGCTCGCGACCGAATATGCGCCGCGTACCACCTCGTTCTCTTCGCCGAGCAGCCCGTCGCACAACAGCAGACCCGCGCGATGGCTCTTGGTCAGAGCGGCCACGCCTGTCGCGGCGCTCGCTCCGGCCTCCTGCCGCCCGGTCGACGCGTTCCGTCCCACCGCGGCACGCACCTCGAGGCCTGGCCCGCCCAGTGCCGCGACCACCACGCTCTCCTCGGCGGGGTCCCCGTATCCGGGAGTCAGGTGACCGGCCGTGGTACAGCCCACGATGACGGTGTTCGCGTCGGCCTGAGCTCGGACAGCGTCCAGCAGACGCTCGAAGTCGTAGCGAACGGCGCAGTAGACGATCAGTAGGGCTGGGCTCCGGCCGGCGATCGCCTGGGCCGTTGCGGCAGAACCCGCTGCCGCCGGGTCAGGGTTCTGGCTGTATCCAGTACCCATCCAGCGCGCCGGCTGCTCCGTCTGGTGGTCCATGCTGTAGACATCGGCGTTCGATGGGCGAACCTGAGCGTGCGTCCTCGAGCGCGGCTTTCCTCGATGTCGCCTTCACCGTGCGGGCCCAGTCCGGCGCGCGGTCGGGCGTGGCGCACACACGCCCGCCCGCGTCCGGCTCTCACTCCGTGACGCTGCGGACGAGCATCAGCCCGGCGAACACCAGCAAAGCGGCGCCCGTCACCGCTTCGACGGCGCGGACGGCCCGGTGGGTGAGAGCCCGCCGTAAGCCCGCGATCAGCCCAGCGCACACGAAGCACCACGACAGCGAGGAGAACATGAAGCCCAGGAAGAACGCGACGAGGTGGCGCGAGTCCGGCTGCTCGCCGAGCGTTCCCGCCACGGCGCCGGCCGCGCCGGCCCAGTAGACGATGTTCCAAGGGTTGCCCAGCGACATGCCGGCGCCGGCCAGCATCGCCGACGACCGTCCACCGGAGGCTTCGGCGGACGCCTTCGTGGGCTCGCCGATCAGGGCGTCACGCAGCCCCTGCACACCCAACCCCGCGAGGATCAGGCAACCGGCCACGGTCACCGGAATCCGCACTCCGGGCAGCAGGAACAGGGCCGCCACTCCGCTGAGTCCCAGAATCGCCCAGACCGCGTCACCGGTCAGCGAACCGACCTGCACCGCGAACGCCGGACGGAAGCCGCCCCGGACGCCCCGGCGCAACGACTCGGTGAACACCGCACCCGGGGTCGCGTTGAACACCAGGCCGATCCCCATGGCCGTCACGATGATCTGCAACATGGGCCCAGCGTGCCCAACGGTGGCCTAGCGGGTCTTGTCAGATGTTGACGCCCGGAACCGGCCCGGGGTGATCGCGTACGCGGCGCGGAAGTATTTGTGGAAGTGCGCCTGGTCAGCGAACCCGGACGCGGCGGCGGCGTCGGCGATCGGGGCGCCCTCGCGTAACAGCCGGCGCCCGTACGCCAGCCGGGCCTGAAGATGCCAGGCGTACGGTGAGCAGCCCACCGCGCGGGTGAACGACCTGATCAGGTGTTCTCGCGACAGCCCCACCTCGGTCGCGACCTCGGACATGTCGACCGCCGCCGACAGGTCGTCACGCAGGCGCCGCAGCACCTGAGCGATGCGCGGGTCGCCAGGCCGCGGCCCGGCCGGCCGTGATCCGCCGACACCACGTCCCAGCAGGTCGACCAGGATCGTGTCGAGGTCCACCGGGGCACCGCCGGCGCCCGCCAGTATCCGCTGTCGCAGATCGGGTGCCGACAGCACCGGCTGGACGAATTCGACCGGCTGTCCGCCGGTCAGGGCGAGCATGTCCTCAACCGGTACGTACACGCTGACGCAGGACCACGGTCGTGCCCCGGCGGTCTCGGTGACGCTGGACTGGACCTGCCCAGGGTTGTAGACGGTCACCTCCTCGACACCGGCTTCGAAACAGACGCCGTCGAGCCGGACGCGTTCCCAACCATCGACGTTGGCACTGATCACATACTCGTCATGGCTGTGCCGGGGGAATCCGCCCGGCACCGGTGTGACCACCTCGACCCGCACCGGCCCGACGATAGCGACGACCCGTAGCGGCTGACCGGCCGGTCACGGGAGAGATCGCCGGAAGCGAGCGTGACCCGGTCGGGTTAACCGGGAACGTCGGAAATTTCGGACCCGCCGTGGGGGTGTATTCGCTGTGCGTGAGCGGCCCGGCATGCCAGGGTTTGTCGGGGGCCACGCAGGGTGGCCGTCCGGATCGGAGAAGTGATTTGTCGGAGTACGACCCTGGGCAGCTCCTGGCCGGTCACCGGTCGGCGAGCATGCTGACCGGTCTCGTGGAGCGGGGCGGCCGGCCGGCGGCGGTGACGCCCACCATCGCCCTGCTACCCGGCGAGAAGCAGTACGGATGGTTCCCCGTCGACGTGGCCGACGACGGCCGGCGGCTCGCGGTGGTCACCAGCCGGCGGCTGATTCTGGGCGCCGACGAGTACCCGCTGCGGTCGGTGATCCGGCTGTGGCCGCGGCCGGACGACTGGGCGCTGACGCTGGAGACGCGTGGGCGCGGCACGGTCGAGGTCAGCGGGCCGTGGGTGCCCTGGCTGGGGGTGGTGCTGTGCGCCGAGATGTACGGGACCGCCTGGCCACCCGGTTACGCGCCGGTGATCCCCGGGCCGCGGCGGCGGCTGCGCCGTTACGAGACGGTTCAGTAGACCCAGACCCGGATCTTCAGCGGGATCGCGTCGTTCTTCCACATCCAGTTCATCGCGTCGATCGAGACGCGGGCGCATCCGTGCGAGGCCGGGTAGGGAGGCACGCTCGGGGCGCCGTGCACCGCGATGCCGCCGTTGAAGTACTTCGGCCGCCAGAGCAGCCCGAGCGGGGCGTGGCGCCAGCCGTCGATCTGGCGGCTCACCTTGAACTTCCCCCGCGGCGTGTCGGCCAGGTAGGTCCGGCCCTCCTGCTCGTAGTACTCCATCGAGCCGGTCGACGTGTTGAAGGTCTGGGTGATCCGGCCGTCGGTGACCAGGAGCAGCAGCTGCCGTTCGAGGTCGATCTCGACGAGGTTTCCGCTGGTGGAGCGGGCCTTCGGGCGTACCCCTCGATCTAGGGCCTTCCAGGTCTTCGGGCCGACGCTGCCGTCCCGGCCGATGCCGGCCGCTTTCTGCAGCGCGTAGACCGCCTGCTGGGTGGTGCCGCCGAACTTTCCGTCGGCCTTGCCGTTCCAGTAGCCGAGCTCGGTGAGGCGCTGCTGCAACGCGAGCACCTCAGCGCCTTCGGCGCCTCTCTTCAACTTCTTCCGGGGTACGGCGGAGCTGGGCGACGGTGTGGCCGGAGCGGGCACGCTGGGCGCGACCGACGGCGTGGCGGACGGGGAGACCGGCGCCGGCGCGGTGGCTGGGGCGGCGGTCGGTGGATCCGTGTCGCACCCGGCCGCGAGCGTCAGCGCCACGGCGGCGGCGAGCGTCATCGACAGAGCTCTACGCACCGCACCAGTCTAGAGACACATTCACGAACGTTCACCGGCGAACAGTGATCGTCCACCCGCGCGAGTGGCGGTACGGGCGAATCGGAAAAATAGCCGAGTAGTCTTTGGCTATGTCATGGAAGGCCAGCGCCCGGCACGGCGTACGGGAGGCGCCCGGCGGTTTCGCGCTCGTCCAGGAGTTGCTGAACACGCGTGCCGCGATGGCCTACGCTCCGGACCTGCTGACCGCCACCGAGGACGCCCAGTGGTGGGTGACCGACGCGCTCGGCCTCTGGTCGCACATCTCCGGCCTGCCGGCGCCGACCCTGCTGCTCTCCGCGGCCGATCTGCGCTCGCTGCGCCGCCTGCGCGCCGCCTTCGAGCACGTGGTGCTGGCCGGGGCGAGCCCGGCGCCGGACAGCGCGCTGCCCCCGGCCGACGTCCAGGTGAGCCTGGTGCCGGACGGGACCGGCTGGGTGCGGGTGGTGCCGACCGGCCGGGGCATCCGCTGGCTGGCGTCGGCGCTGTGGGCGGAGGCGCTGCTGGCCCAGCAGGCGGGGATGTGGCCGCGGCTCAAGCTGTGCAACAACGCTGCCTGCCGGGCCGCCTTCTTCGACACCTCGCGCAACAACAGCGGTGTCTGGCACGACGTCAGCACCTGCGGAAACACGGCGAACCTGCGGGCCTTCCGGGAGCGGCGCCGGCTGTCCGGTCAGGAACAACTCTGATCGGTGCGGGAACTTCACGGCGATTCGGGGCGACTATCAGGTCATGGCATGTGAGCGGTGGCGCGAGATGCTCTCCGCGCAGCTGGACGGTGAGGACGACCCGGCGCTGCGCCCGTTGGTCGACGAACACCTGGCCGGTTGCGCCGGCTGCCGGGACTGGCTGGACCGCGCGGCGGCGGTCAACCGGCTGACCCGGACCGCCCCGGTGCCCGCGGTGCCCGATCTCAGCGCCGTGATCCTGGCCGCGCTGCCGCAGCGGGCCGTGCCGCCCCGGCGCCGCCGGCTGCCGGTCGCGGCGCTGCTCCACATCGCCCTGGCGGCGGTCGGCACGGTGCAGCTGATCCTGGGGCTGACCCAGGTCGGCGGCGGCGCGAGCGCGGCACACGCGCACACCGGCCTGAGCGCGACGCCCGGCCACCTCTGGCACGAGTCGGCGGCGTGGAATGTCGCGGTGGGCGCCGGTTACCTCTTCATCGCGTTGCGGCGGACCCGGCCGACCGGTCTGGTGCCTATGCTCACCGCCTTCGTCGCGATGCTGTTGCTGCTCTCGGTCAACGACCTCACCGGCGGGCGGGTCGACAGCGCCCGGCTGATCGGCCACGGGTTTGTGATCGCCGGGTATCTGCTGGTGGTGGCGTTGTCGCGAGGTGTCGGCGGTGCCGGTCGGCCGCCCGGGGCGCGAGCCGGCTCCGGCTGGCGTTTCGACAGCGCGGGCGATCAGGACGTGCCGCGGCCGGGACTGCGCCTGCTGCCGCCGCCGCGGGGACCGCTCACCGCACGCCACCGGGACGATCACCGGGCCGCCTGATCAGCGGGCCGACGGGCGGACCGACAGCTCACGCCACTCGTCCGGACCGGCCAGCAGGGCGCGGACCATGTCGATGGCGGCGTCCTCGCTGTCGTACTCGAAGAAGTGCGAGGTGCCCTCGGACCCGCCCGCGCGCTGCTCGACATACCACTGGTCACCGTTGGTGCGTAAGTAGACGTCCTTGCGGGCTATCCGGCCCCACTTACCGTTCCACCAGTGCTTACGCTGCTCCATCCCGGCACTGTATCGAACATCTGTTCGAACCGTGCCGGGAGGGCGGATCTTTTTCGGGTGGTCAGCGTGGCGGCTCGGCGTGGCGTCCCAGCACCTCGTCCAGAGCGCTGTTGGAGACCTGATGTCCCTGACCCCGCAGCAGCGCGTCACGGATCTCGGTGAGCAGCTTGACCTCCTCGCTGGGTGCCTTCGGCGGGGGCTCCTCACCGCGGCGGCGGCGCTCGGCCAGCTTGTTCAGCGGCATGACGACGAGGAAGTAGAGGACCGCGGCGGTCAGCAGGAAGGTGATGAGCGTGTTGATGAACGCGGCGTAGTCGAAGATCACACCCTTCTCGGGCTGCCACGCCCCCTTCAAGGAGCCGCTGCCACCGGAGATCCACTTGATCAGCGGCTCCAGGAACGACTTGGTGAAGCTGCTGACGACCGCGGTGAAGGCCGTGCCGATCACGACGCCGACCGCGAGGTCGACGACGTTGCCGCGCATGATGAAGTCTTTGAAGCCTTGGAACATCTGTTTCACGGGTACTCCCGAGGGCCGGTTTCACTCCGGCAACGGGGGTGCCCGCCGCCGGTCGGCGACAAACTACGCCGACCGGTGGATCAGTCGAGCGCTGGTTCCTCGGCGGTGACCGCCTCATCCACCGTCGGGTACGTGTGCAGCACCTCGACGAGCCCGCTCACCTCGAGGATGCGCAGCACCCCACGCTGCGGCGCGGCCAGCCGGACGGTCCCGCCGGCGTCGTCGGTGCTGTTCTTGGCGCGGACGAAGACCGACAGCCCGGTGGAGTCGCAGAAGGACACCTCGGCGAGGTCGAAGACCAGACGGGTCCGGCCTTTCTCCAGCAGATCACTGATCTGATCCTGCAGCTGGGGGGCGGTCGCCATGTCGAGCTCACCAGCGACCGACACGACCACCATGTCGCCGCGCTGTTCCGTTTGTACCGTCAAGGACATTCGCCGACCTCCAGTTATTGCTGAACGGTACTCCAGGTACCCCCGGGCGCGCAGAACAGGACGACCCTTCGCACCCGGTCCGTTACTTGGCTTACGGCAACTAATGGACATGCTGATGGTAAAGTCCGGCCGTTGCGCTCAGATCGTGTGGTAGGGAGACAGCGATGCCGCTGAGTCCGGACGAGGCGAATCGCTTCGCCGTACTGCTGGAGAACAACGCGGAGCCGCTCGCCGCACGCTGGAGCGAACTGATCGGTGCCGGTCTACGCGGCCGGCTGAGCAGCTCCGAGGTGCTGCGGCAGACCCGCGACCTCCGGGGCGCCTTCCATCAGGCGCTCGCGGCCGGTGCCACCGAGGTGACCGACGACGCCGCCGGCGAACTGCGTGCCCAGCTCAGCGAGCTGTCCACCAACCGGGCGCGGCAGGGCTTCAGCTCCACCGAGACGGCGATCAGTGTCTACGGGCTCAAGGACGCGATGCTCGAGGTGCTCGACGGCATCGACGACGCGGCCACCCTGCGCGACTACGTGGCGTTCTCCAACTTCGTGGACCGGGCGGCGCTGTTCACCTTCGACAGCTACGTACGGGTCCGTGAGGCGCTCATCTCCGACCAGGCCGAGCAGCTGCTGGAGCTGTCCACCCCGGTGGTGAAGCTGTGGGAGGGCGTGGTGGCCGTCCCGCTGGTCGGCACCCTCGACTCGGCCCGCGCCCAGGTGGTGATGGAGCGGCTGCTCCAGACACTGGTGGACACCAGCTCGCCGTACGCGATCATCGACATCACCGGGGTGCCGGCCGTCGACACCCAGGTCGCCCAGCACATCCTCAAGACCGTGGTGGCCGCCCGCCTGATGGGCGCCGACTGCATCATCTCCGGCATCCGGCCGCAGATCGCGCAGACCATCGTGGCGCTCGGCATCGAGTTCGGTGACATCGCCACCAAGGCGTCGCTGGCCGACGCGCTGCGCTACGTCCTCAACAAGACCAGCAAGCGGCCGGTGCGCTGACATGGAGCGCGTGCCGGTACTGAAGATCGGTGAGATCCTTCTCGTCTCCATCCAGATCGACATGGAGGACCAGGTCGCCCTGCAACTCCAGGAGGACCTGGCCGAGCGGATCGTGGCGACCGGCGTGCGCGGTGTGATCATCGACATCAGCGCGCTCGACATCGTGGACTCGTTCGTCGGGCGCACGCTGGCCACCATCGCCTCCGTCTCCCGGGTGCTGGACGCCGAGACCGTCGTGGTGGGCATGCGCCCTGCGGTGGCGATCACCCTCGTCGAGCTGGGCCTGTCGCTGCCCGGCATCCGGACCGCCCTCAACGTCGAGCTGGGCATCGCCATGCTGGCCCGGGAGGACGACGACGTCGACCTGATCGGCGACGAGGAGGACGATACGGACCAGGCAGTGGTACCCACACCGTGAACGACGACGTCCAGCGTCAACCGGTCGTGACCGACCAGGACGTGGTCCGGGTCCGGCAGCTGGTGCGTACCGTCGCGGTGGCGGTGAAGCTGTCTCTGGTGGACCAGACCAAGCTGGTCACGGCCGCGAGTGAGCTGGCCCGCAACACCCTGGTCTACGGTGGTGGTGGCGAGGTCGAGGTGAGCCGGGTGCACAACGACCGGCGGGCCGGGATCAGGATCGTCTTCGCCGACCAGGGACCCGGCATCGCCGATCTGGATCTGGCGCTCACCGATGGGTACACCACCGGCGGCGGCCTCGGCCTCGGCCTGAGCGGGGCCCGGCGGCTGGTCGACGAGTTCGAGATCGAGACCGAGCCCGGCAAAGGAACGGCCATCACTATCGTCAAGTGGTGCCGATGAGCGGAGGCACGGTGGCGTCTCTACCCGAAGGACTCCTGGACGAGGGGGTCTGGTTCCGGGTGGAGGAGTCCGGCACAGCCTCGGCCGTACGCAGGGCGGCGGAGCGTCTCGCCGCCGACCTGGACATGCCGCGGAACCGTGTCGCGGATCTCGCCATCGTCGCCGCTGAGGCGGCCGGCAACCTGGTGAAGCACGCCGACCGGGGCGTCGTCCTGGTCCGGGCGGTGCGCAACGACGATCAGGCCGGCGTCGAGCTGATCGCCGTCGACAGCGGTCCCGGGATGAGTGACGTGCATCGTGCCCTCGGTGACGGGCATTCCACGGCCGGGACTCTGGGGATCGGGTTGGGTGCGATCCTGCGCCAGGCCAGCCGGTGGGACCTGCATTCGGTGCCGGGCAAGGGGACCGTGCTGGCCGTGCAGGTGTGGCCGGCCGGGCTGCCCGAACAGCTCTGGGCGGCGGGGCTGACCCGGCCGCTGCCCGGTGAGACGACCAGCGGCGACGGGTACGCGATCCGCGAGATCGACGGCCGCCGGCAGATGCTGCTCAGCGACGGTCTCGGCCACGGCGGCCTGGCCGCGGCCGCCTCGCACGAGGCGATCCGGGCGTTCCGGAAGGCGCCGGCCGTCCCGCCCGCCCAGGTGGTGGAAATTCTGCACCGCGCTCTCGGGCACACCCGCGGGGCCGCGCTCGCGGTCGCCGAACCGGACCCGTCGGCCGGCGTCATCCGCTACGCGGGCCTCGGCAACATCTCCGGCACCGTGCTGGCCGCGGACGGCAGCCGGCGCGGCATGGTCTCGATGCCCGGCATCGCCGGCCACCAGCGCCGCCAGGTGCGCGAGTACGACTACCCGCTCGGCCCCGGCGGGGTCGTCCTGATGCACACCGACGGGGTGGTCGACCGCTGGACCGCGGCCGACTACCCGGGACTGCTCACCCACACCCCCGAGGTGATCGCCGCCACCGTGCTGCGTGACGCCGGGACCCGCCGGGACGACGCCGGCGTGCTGGTGGCCCGATTCCCATGACCGCCGAACCGCTGATGCGCATGCGCCTGCGGGTCGAGCAGGACATCTTCGTGGTGCGGCAGCTCGGCCGGGAGGTGGCCCGGACCGTCGGCCTGGAGTCCCAGGACCAGACCCGGGTGGCCACCGCGCTCAGCGAGGTGGGCCGGGTACTGCTCGCCGCGGGACTGAACGCCGATGTGGCGTTCACCGTTTCGGCGATCGGGGTACCTACGCTGCAAGTGACGATGGCGCATTCGGAGCCCGGTGGGGCGGTCCGGGTCGCTGAACAGTTGCAGCACGTCGGCCGGCTGGTCGACACGATGGAGGTCGACGATGGCGAGAGCGGGACGGTCGTCCGAATGTCGCGGCGGTTGCCGCTGGGCGCATCACTGCTGACCCCCGAACGGATGGACGAGATACGCGCCGGGCTGGCCCAGCACGTGCCCGGCACTCCCCTGGACGAGCTGGCCGTACAGAACCAGCAGCTCATCGCCGCCCTCGACGAGGTGCGCGCGCAACGTGACGACCTGGCCCGGCTCAACGCCGAGCTGGAGGAGACCAACCGCGGTGTGATGGCCCTCTACAACCAGCTCTCCCAGGAGCTGGAGGAGACCAACCGCGGCGTCGTCGCCCTCTACGCCGAACTGGACGAGAAGTCGGCGCAGCTGCGGGCCGCCAGCGAGGCGAAGAGCCGCTTCCTGGCCAACGTGAGCCACGAGCTGCGAGCCCCGGTCACCGCGATCATCGGGCTGGGCCGGCTGCTCACCGACTCCGGCTCGGACGAGCTCACCGACGAGCAGCACCGCCAGGTGGACCTGATCCGCACCTCGGCCACCGACCTGCTCACCCTGGTCAACGGGCTGCTCGACCTGGCCAAGGCGGAGGCCGGCCGGATCGAGCCGAACTGGTCGCGGGTGGATCTCAAGGCGATCTTCGGCCAGCTGCGCGGCACGCTCCGGCCGCTCGCCAACCGGCCCGAGGTGGACTTCGTGGTCGACGAGCCGCCCGTGCCCACGCTGCGCTCCGACGAGGTGCTGCTCGCCCAGGTGCTGCGCAACCTGCTCACCAACGCGCTCAAGTTCACCGAGTCGGGATCGGTGCGGCTCAGCGTCGTCCGGGTCGGCTCGGACATCGAGTTCATCGTCGCCGACACCGGCACCGGCATCCCGGCCGAGCTGCAGGAACGCGTCTTCGAAGAGTTCTACCAGGTGCCCGGCAGCAAACCGGTGAGCGGCAAAGGCACCGGTCTCGGCCTGCCCTACGCCCGGCGGCTGGCCGGTATTCTCGGTGGCGGCCTGCGGGTCGACTCCACCCCCGGGACGGGCAGCGTGTTCACCCTTCGGCTTCCGTACGAGTCATGATCGCCGCCACCGTCCTCGTCGTCGACGACAGCGCGACCAAGCGATACCTGCTGGTCAGCTGGCTCACCCGGGCCGGGTTCACGGTGCTCGAGGCGGAGACCGGCGGAGAGGCGCTGAGCCGGCTGCTCGAGGTCGAGGTCGATCTGGTCGTCCTCGACGTGAAACTGCCGGACATGAACGGCTTCGACGTCTGCGAGAAGATCAAGGCCGATCCACGGTACGGCGTACTGCCGGTGATCCACGTGTCCGCGCACGCCGTCGACGTCAACGACCGGACCCAGGGCCTGAACCGGGGCGCGGACGCGTACCTGGTCGAACCGATCGAACCGGGCGAGCTGATCGCCACCGCCCAGGCGGTGCTCCGCTACTACCGGGCCCGGCAGCGCGCCGAACTGCTCGCCGAGCGGTCGCTCCGCCTCGCCGAGACCACCCTGGCGATCAACTCGGCGTCCGTGCTGCCCGCGCTGCTGGCCGCCGCCGCCGAGGGCGCCAGCGACATCTTCGGCGGCCCGGTCGTGGTGGTGGCGGAAACCTCCGAGGGCGAGAGCCTGGCCGCGGTCGGCAACCCCGCATCGGTACGCCGATGGGCCGTCCCCGGGCACCGCGTCGCCGTCGGATCCCTGCTGCGCACCGACGACCCGGCCGACTGGAACGTGATCGAGTGGCCGCCCGGCGAGACGGTCACGGTGGCAGCCGCCCGCCTGCGTGTCGACCGTCCCCCCGTCTACGTCGCCGCGCCCGGCAGCTCGCAGACCCCCGGCTCGCCGGTGCTCCGCCAGCTCTCCCAGGCGGTCGCGGCGGCCGTCGAGGCGCAGCGTTCCTTCGACGAGGAGCACCGGATCGCGGTCACCCTCCAGCGCAGCCTCCTGCAGGCGCGCCTGCCCGAGGTGCCCGGACTGGACCTGGGCGTGCTCTACGAACCGGCCGGCGCGCAGACCGAGGTGGGCGGCGACTTCTACGAGCTCACCGTGCTGAACGACCGGCTCCTGGTGGCGATCGGTGACGTGGCCGGGCACTCGCTGCACGCCGCCACGGTGATGGCCGAGATCCGGCACGCGGTCCGGGCGTACGCCGTCGAGGGGCACTCACCGAGCGCCGTGCTGGAACTGGTCAACCGTTTCATGCGTACCGTGCTGCCGGCCGACTCGGCCACCCTCTGCCTGCTCACCCTGGAACCGGAGACCGGCCGGATCCGGATGGCCGGCGCCGGGCACCTGCCGCCGCTGCTGCACGTCGACGGCCGGGTCGAGTTCCTCCAGCCGCGCGGGCCGCTGCTCGGCATCCGCGCGCCCCGCCGGGCCGAGCTGGAGCTGACCCTGCCGCCGGGCGGCACACTGGTGCTCTACACCGACGGCCTGATCGAACGCCGCGACGCCGACATCGACGAGGGCCTGCGGGCGCTGGCCGTCTCCGCCGCCGAGGTCGAGCCGGACCTCGACGTCTTCTGCCGCCGCCTGCTCACCCAGCTCACCGGAGCCAGGGAGCAGGCGGACGACATCGCCGTCGTAGCGGTCCGCCGACGCGACAACTCCTAGAAGGGAGGGAGCTCCAGCGAGGCTAAAATGGCAGGCAGCTCCATGCGCAATGCTTCAGAGCCAGGTATGACGGGAACCTCAAGGATAGCCCGCGAGTTGCCGGTGATCGTTCGACCGGTGGTGTCGGTTCCCGGATATAGGATCGACACGGTCGATAACCCGTACAGCGCCATGTACGCCGAGACGTCTTTCCGGCTGTCCTCGCTTGCGAATCCATCGGGGCCCAGCCGGTACTTCGCGTCTAGGATAGCGATACGTCCGCTCGCGCGTTCTACCAAGAGTACGTCAGGGCGCGACGTGTCGGGATGGATACTCGTCCGCCGCCAGGACCGTAGGACGCTCGGCGGGCAGAGAGCGTCGTAGTAGATGTCGAATTCGGCGCCCGAGAAGGCAAGCGGAGTGGCTCCGAGGACTGGGCTGACCTGCTGTAGGTCTAGTTCGGCAGCGAGACGCGACGCGGCATATGCCTGATAGATCCGGTCGGCACTCTGAACGTAGCTGTATCGCCGCTGCGCATCACCGGTCGCACTCCAGCCGAATCGCCGGCGGAAGTCCTTGGCCGTTTCGTAGACACCCTGGTAGCGACGATCGTTCAGTTCGACGGCTTGTCGTTCCGCGGCAAGGACACGCGGTCCGTCACGTAGTGTCCGAGCCAGCGGTCGCGCCTGCAATGTGTTGATGCGTAGACGCCACAGTCGACAGCGCGCGACCGCCTGCCCGTCACGCGCGCTTGCCCCCATCGCTTCGTCGACTGCACCTGCGAGTTGGTCAAGAAGTCCTACTGCCCTTCGGTTCGGGACCGTATGAACTGTCAACCGACGCTTCCGAACAACGACGCGAGTCGGGTCGTATTCCTCGTCGCCGATACTGATGAGCCCACCATTTCGAGCGGTGAGGTGATGCCTTGGATCTGACCGCAGGTAGCGCAACGTCGGCACGGCTCGCACAGACGATCCACCCCTGCGGCTGAGCACGTTGGTTGTCTCGGTATCGGATCGGGGCGCAGCGAGCACGCTCTCTATAGCGTCTAGCGCGCTGTCCGCCCACTGATCAAGCCAACCATAAATGACGTGCGGGTTACGGAATCCGCTGCCATCCGAGAACATCACCTGACCCGTCCACCCGGTGCCAAGTTCACCCAACTCACGAAGCATCGCCGAGACTCCAGCGAGCTGGAGCTTGGAGTCTTCGGTAGCGAACCAGAACACGCTCTGGCCGATCTGAATGCGGTGGTATCCCGTCGACCGTTTCAAATCCATTGGAATCAGACCGGTCGATCCGGATGAAAGACGGCGGCTAATGCCATCGATGACAATCGATCGTGAGTCGTGACCTGTCACGGAGAGAACCAGCTCCTGGGCGCGAACGATCTTCGGGTTCACCCCCAGGCGTTCGTCGACCCCTTTGCCGACGAGCCGAACGGATACCTCAGCCACTGCTACCTCCGAACCTTGACCACGCCTCACCGCTTTCGTGTTCGTTCACGTAGCGCCTTCGCAGGTCGTCGGTTTCTCGCAACTGCAACGAGTCGATCGTTGCCGCTGACATCGCATTCAGTAGTTCGTCTAGGGTAGCCATCACCATGCGTTCGGAGGCTGTTAGCTGCGTCCGGTAGGCGTCGAGCGTGCTCCAGGTCTTTGCGTCGGCTCGGTGGCCGATCGTCATAAGCGTGACCGGGACATGCGAGCCCCGGCCTAGGCCGACTGAAACGGCGAGGGCGTGGACCCGCACGAGCTGGTTGAACGTGTGTGATCCCAGAACAAATGTCGGATCAGACCATAAGTTGACATCTCGCGCGATGCGCCGGTAGGGCTCACGGGAAGTATTGACTTGCCGACTGCTGAAGCGGTCCATGTACTTCAACTCGATCGCAAGGACCTCATCCCCAGCGCCGGAACGTACCACTAGCAGCATGTCAATCCGTGTCTGGTCGCCCAGGTGTTCGCTGCGGTGAGTTGGAGCGAACTCTGGCTCAATCGCGACGACCTCAACGAGGTTGGTTCGGCTGAGCAGGATCATTAAGGTCCGCAGGAGCCAGCCCCGATCGGCTGCCAATGGACCAAAGAGGTTGAACATCATGGCTTGACTGGACGTCATCAAGGACGTGCATCTCGTCGGATCGACGCCCCACCCGCCTAGTCGCCTCGATGCGTAGAGGTACCGGGCGCTGGAGCTTGTGAAGTTCAGCCCCGCTTCGGCATCGACTGGTGCAAGCGCGCTGCCGAGCGGCCTGGATGCGCGGCCTGGAGAGTTACCGAAAGCATCTCTGCCCAGAACCACGACTCGATACCAAGACTGATGGAACCGCACCCTACGAGCGAACGGCGCATCCGCCGATCGCTGCGGGCCGAGATTCTCCCTACTTGCAGTGTGTGGCATAACAACTGCTCCACGCCAACTATTGTCCGGCCGCTCCACCTTCAGAGGAGCGGCAGCAGTTCGTCAGCAGGCCCGGCCATGGCTTGCTCTACAAGCCGGCCGATCTCTTCGGCGTTCGGCAGTTCAGCTATCGCCGCCAGCAGACCGGTAACGTCGTTGTGTCCCCCACGCACCTGGTGGACCAGCTTGTCGGCAACTGCCTGCCCGAGCGCCTCAAGTTCAGAGGCTTGGTCGCGCTCGGCGATCGCGACAGCGAGGACAACATCGCGAAGTAGTCCAAGGGTGAACCACGATCGTCCGGGGCCGGTGGCAAGGATAGAGTGACAGATTTCCACAAGGGCGGTCCGAGCGGCAGCCGAGATGTCGTCTAGAGTACGGATCGAGTTGAGTGCAGCCGCCCGCAGCGGATCGAATTGTACTGCGCGATCAGTCGTTGCGCGACCATCGACCATGGTACGCGCATTGTCTATGAGTCGCTCAACGAGGCCCAGGACGGCGTTTTCCTCGTCGTCTTCATAGCGGTCACCGAGGACGTTGGGCATAGTGATCGTTGTAGATCGCCGCTTGGTCGGTGAGCTGACTCGAGTACGGGTCTCAGGCTCATCTCTGAACGAATTGCATGTCGCGATAATGAACGTGTCGACGGGCATCTGGGCAATGTCGCCATTCGGGAGTCGGACATTGCGGTCCTGTTCTTGCGACGCCACCAGCACCGCAGACATGTACGTCTCGGCCGCGGCAAGGTTGAACTCTTCGAGGATAACGACCCTGGCATCGAGCGGGTTCTCAGTCTGGAGGATTTCCCGAGCGAAGTTCTGAAGATGGGCCTCACCATCCAACCTCTCGTATCCAATGAATTCTGCCTCATCGAAGTCGTTCCTGATAGGGATCACCAGGTGACTGTCAAGACCGAACTCTGCCTCCATTGCGTTCGCCAAGAGCCTCGCGAAAAGGCTCTTTCCGGTCCCAGGCTGACCGACCAGAACGACCATATCGCCACGAAGCCAAGCCGAAAGCACTCGACGGACAAGCCCGGGGGGCAATTCATATCCGTTAGCGATGATCCTTCGCTCAAGATCGGCTACCCGCTGAGCAAGCGTCCCAGCGACAGCGTTAACCGGAGGAAGGCTTCCCAACTCGATCGCAGTCCCGTCGTCAATCGGATCCGGGCTGAAGGGCACCATCCGGTACTCGGCGGGAACGGTCGCGTCAAGAATGGTTCCGATCAGGTCACCGCGATCAGGCTGAAACTCGGCAATGAACCACGCAACCAACGTGTCCAAGTCGTCAGCAGTTGGTGGCAACACAGCAAGAGCAGAGGGGCCGATCGCCGCTGTGTCGATCTCGCGTCCCATCCACAGGGCGAGGTCGACAACCCGGACTGCCTCGCTACGCTTACGCAGGTCAGCGCCTGCGGTTGGCGTCAGGCCCCACACGTCGT
The DNA here is from genome assembly GCF_040656595.1 of Actinoplanes sp. NPDC049802. Lineage (NCBI taxonomy): Bacteria > Bacillati > Actinomycetota > Actinomycetes > Micromonosporales > Micromonosporaceae > Actinoplanes > Actinoplanes sp. NPDC049802. The sequence goes on along the minus strand of NZ_JBFAMR010000102.1, from coordinate 1,788 downwards.
GGTCGAGGCCCGTCTGAGCCGGCTTGCGTTGAATGAGCACCTCGCCCTTCGCGGCCACGCCTGTGCGCTGGCGCTGGAGGCCACCTCCGGGAAACTTCTCGGTCTGCCATCCGACCGTGGAGGTCGACCAGATCGCCCTGTACGGACGATCCGACTCGGGCGGTCGTGGAAGCCGAAAGTAGTCGTTGAGGAGTTCGCGCTCGTTCGCTAGCCCGAATGCGACCTGGTCGACTGTGACGTCAACACCTTGGCGTACACCCTCGCGCAGAAGCGCAGGCAGCGTCACTGCCGCGAGTGCATGGGTGCCGTCGATCGCGTCGGCGGCGGCAAGTACGAGACGGGCTGGGGCGAAGGGCACCTCAAGAGGGTAGCGACTACTCGTTCTCAGGTGGGGCAAGCATCTCCATGTTGTCCGCGACTAAGCTACAGAACTCTGGGTTCAGTTCGATCCCGACCGACGACCGACCCATCTCGTCGGCGACGTACATCGTGGTTCCACCACCGAGGAACGGGTCGAGGACCGTGCCACCCTCTGGGCAGCCAGCGGAGATGCAGCGCTCTACCAACTTCCGGGGGTACGGCGCGTAGTGGGTCCCCCTGGCGAGCGAACGCCGGTCGGGTTCGATCAGCCAGACGTCCTCCTCGCCGTCGAGCCCTTCACGATCGAAGAAGTATCGGGGCGACTTGGAAAATAGAAAGATGTGCTCGTATTTGCGCCAGGGTCGGTCCTTACTCGTGGGTTCAGGGATCGCTGTGTTCCGAACCCAGATGATCGAGCTGCGCAAGGTCCAGCCGTCCGCCTGCATCGCCAGCGCAACTCGCCAGGGAATGCCAATGAGCGACTTGCGAGGGAGCCCAAGGCCAGGGCCATCAACCGCCCGTAGGCCAGGTAGACGCCGACTCCGATGCTTATCGTCCTTCCCGTGAGGGCGACCCTTGGCGCTGTAGTAGGTATCGCCGAGGTTAAGGAACACGTTGCCGTCATCGGTAAGGGCGGGCTTGATCGCTGCGAACGTCTCGCGAAGATTGTCGACAAAACCTTCGATTGTCGGCTCTAGGCCGAACTGTCCGTTCACCTCGTAGTCCCGCTGCCAGTAATAAGGCGGGCTGGTGATGACTGTATTGATCGAATTTGGTGCGAGCGTCGTGGCAACCTCCTTGCTGTCGCCGTTCAGCACAGTCCATGACCTTCCGTCCTCCCGCTTGCCGCTAGCGAACAGAGGGTCGATGGCATCATCTACGTTGTCCGTCACGCTCTCAAGCCTCGCGGGGGGGTATGACATGATCCCTACTGTAAGAGGTCTCCGACGGAGAACAAAATCGCCGTCCGGCGTGTCGGTACTCTAGGTGTTGCTGTGCACTCGCCGTAACCTCTGTGGGGTGGACGAGACCGGCGAAGGCGGCGCCCTGCGATCGATGGCTGTTCACTTGGCCGGCCCGGCTGAGATCGCGGAGCACCTGGGTATCAGACCGAACACGATCAACCAGTGGAAGGTACGCCATTCCGACTTTCCGACGCCCGTTCGGAAGCTTCGCTCAGGCGAGATCTGGGACATCAGAGAGGTTCAAGCCTGGGCCGTTCACACTGGACGCCTCGACGCCGCTTCGGCTGGCGCAACGGCTGCCACCTAGTACTGACCCTGATGGCTTATTCGCTCCTGGTCGTTGCCGTGTCGCTGGAGGCATCGATAGGTTACGACTTGGTGCGCGATAGCTGAGTGACCCGCGTCGATCATGAAGATGGCCGTGCGGGACGATCATGATTGTGACGTCAGGATGGGCCCGCAC
>NZ_JBFAMR010000101.1:0-22480 GCF_040656595.1 Actinoplanes sp. NPDC049802 | reverse complement strand
CGTGAGACATGCGGCTCGCCTCCCCTCGGGGTCGGTGGGTCGGGTGCGGTCTGAGCTGGGAAATCCCCCGGATTCATCCGTGGGGATGGCGTTAAATCCGGTTCGGCAGGCGGGTCGCGACGATCGCGCCGACCGCGAGGACCGTGGCTCCGGTGAGCACCGCGGGGACCACGCCGTCGACGAAGTCCTGCGGGCTCGCGAAGCCGCCGTGGCTGCTGAAGACGGAGGAGAGCGCGGCGACGCCGGCCGCGACACCGAATTCGCGGATGGTGTTGTTCGCGCCGGAGGCCACGCCGCGCTGCTGTTCGGTGACGCTGGCCAGGGTGACCGTGCTGATCGGGGCGAAGGTGAGGCCCATGCCGATCCCGGCCAGGACGAACGCGCCGATGAACCGGGTGTAGCCGGCGTCGGTGGTGGTGGCCAGGCCGACCCACAGCAGGCCGGCGGCCAGGAGGATCTGGCCCGCGACGATGAGGTTGCGCATGCCGAGGCGGGCGCCGAAGATGCCGGCCAGCGGCGCGACGACCATCGGGGCGGCGGTCCACGGCAGCGTGCGCAGGCCGGACTCCAGCGGGGTGAGGCCCTGGACCACCTGGAAGTACTGGGCGAGCAGGAAGACCGAGCCGAAGGCGCCCGCCGAGAAGGTCAGGGTCACGACGTTGACCAGGCTGAACGAGCGGGACTTGAACAGGCTCAGCGGGAGCATGGGCGTACGGTTGCGGCTCTGCCAGAAGAGGAACCCGGTGAGCAGCGCGACGCCCGCGCTCAGCATGACCGGCGCCCGGCCGGTGGTCCATCCGTGTTCCGGGCCGTCGACGACGCCCCAGATCAGCAGCAGCATGCCGGAGGCGGACAGCAGCAGGCCGAACGGGTCGAGGCGGCGGGCGCCGCCGTAGGACTCGCCGAGCACCACGGCGGCCAGCACCAGGGCGACGGCGCCGATCGGCACGTTGACCCAGAAGATCCAGTTCCAGGTGAGGCCGTCGACGACCGCGCCGCCGATGACCGGGCCGAGCGCGACGCCGAGTCCGGTGATGCCGCCCCAGATGCCGACCGCGGCGTTGCGCATCCGGTCGGGCACGGCCGCGGCCAGCAGGGTCAGGGACAGTGGCGCGATCAGCGCGCCGCCGATGCCCTGTGCGGCGCGGGAGGCGGTGAGCTGCCACGGCTCGGTGGACAGGGCGGCGGCGGCCGAGGCCAGGGTGAACAGGGCGATGCCGGCCAGGTACATCCGGCGGCGGCCCAGGCGGTCGCCGAGCGCGGCCGCGGTGAGCAGGAAGGCGGCGAACGGCAGCGTGTACGCGTTGACGAACCACTGCAGGTCGGAGATGGAGGCGCCGAGCTCGGTGCGGATGACCGGGAGGGCGGTGCTGACCACGAGGTTGTCGAGCGCGCCCATGAAGGCGGGGATGCCGACGGCGGCGATCACCAGGCCGAGCGGGCGGGTCTTGGTCGTTGGCGCGGTGCCGAGGGTGGCGGTGGGCACGAACTTCCCCCTGAAAGTTGTTATCCACTGATAACTAAGCACGGTAAGCATCGACTGATAACCTGTCAACGTGACCCGGATTCGTCTCACTGCTCAGGAACGCCACGCACAACTGGTGGTCGCCGCCGTGACCGCCTTCGCGCAGGGCGGCTACGCGGGCACCACCACCGATCAGGTGGCCCGCCTCGCCGGTGTCTCACAGCCCTACGTGATCCGCATCTTCGGCTCGAAACAGGAGCTGTTCCTGGCCACGCTGCGCCACGTCAGCGAGCGGATCGAGCAGAAGTGGCGGGCCGCCGCCGAGGTGGAGCCCAGCCTCGCTGGGCTCGGGAAGGCGTACAAGGAACTGCTGGCCGAGCGGGACCTGCTGGCGGTGCTGCTGCACGGATTCGTGGCGGCCGCCGACCCGGCCATCGGCGACGCGGCCCGCGCCTGCTACGGCAACCAGTACGGGGTGGTCCGCGAGCTGACCGGCTGCACCGCCGACGAGGCCCGCGACTTCTTCGCCATGGGCATGCTGATCACCGTCCTCGGCGTGATGCGGGTGATCGGCCCCGGCCAGGTGGAGCCGCTGCCGTGGGCCGCCGAGCTCATCTCCACCCTGCCGGAGGGCGAGGAGAAGACAGGCTGAGCTACATGTTGTGGCGGGTGTAGGCGGGCTGCCGCCAGCCCAGCATCGCCTCGGTCATCCGGATCGCGTCGTGGTTCGCGCGTACGTCGTGGACCCGCATGATCCGGGCGCCCCGCAGGATCGAGAAGACCACCGTCGCGAGCGTGCCCGCCAGCCGCTCCCGCTGCGGCCGGTCCAGAGTCTCGCCGATGAAGTCCTTGTTGCTCAGTGCCGCCAGCATCGGATAGCCGATCGCGGCGATCTCGTCGAGCCGCCGGGTCAGCTCCAGCGAGTGGTGGGTGTTCTTGTTCAGGTCGTGACCCGGGTCGATGATGATCTGGTCCGGGCGGACCCCGCGGGAGAGCGCCAGCTCCACCTTCTCCCGCAGGAACGCGCCCACCTCCGCGGTGACGTCGCCGTACCGTGGGCTGGGGTGCTCGGTGCGTGGCGCGGCCAGGCTGTGGCAGATCACCAGCTGCGCGTCCGTGCCCACCACGGCGTCGGACATCGCCGGGTCACGCAGGCCGGACGTGTCGTTGACGACCCCGGCCCCCGCCTTGATCACCTCGGCGGCCACCTCGGGACGGAACGTGTCGACCGAGACGACGGCCAGGTCACGGGCCGCCGCGACGACCGGCAGCACCCGGTCCAGTTCCTCGGCGACGGTCACCTCCGGGCCGGGTGCGAACGGGACGCCGCCGATGTCGATCCAGTCGGCGCCGTCCGCGGCCGCCGCCCGCACCGCCTCGGTCGCCCTCTCCAGCGCGAACGTCCGGCCCTTGTCGTGGAACGAGTCGGGCGTCCGGTTCACGATCGCCATCAGCACGACCTGCCGGGAGAAGTCGTAGGTCCGGCCGCCGATGACCCGGGCACCGCTGAGTTCGCTCACGGTCGCCGACCCTAACAAAGCCGGCCGGACGTACCCGCCGGTACGCCGTACCCATGATCATGGGTTTTACCGGCCGGAACTTCGCGTCATCCATCACAAACGGAGAGGAATCGACGGGCATCGGAGGGGTAGTCGAAGGGCGTGCGCACCACGACCCTCATCCCCTCGGGAGGAAACCCATGAGTGACGTCTCGCCCGGTGGGCGCGTGCCGGATCCCGCATACCCGGTCGATGTGCCCCCGCAACCGGCGTACGACATGACGCCGCCGGTCACCACACCCCCGCCCCGGCATGTCGCTGAGCAGGCCAGGCAGGCCGCCGGCGACGTCAAGGACACCGCCCGCCACCAGGCCCGGCGTGTCGGCGCCGAGGCCCGCGACCAGGCCCGCACCGTCGCGTCGGAAGTGCGCGGCAAGCTCGGCGAGCAGGCCCGCGCACAGAACAGCCGCCTCGTCGGCAGCATCCGGGAGACCGCCGACCATCTCGACGAGATGCGCGGCGCCCGGCAGGACTCGCCGGCCGCCGCCGTGGTGGCCCGGGTCGCCGAGGGCGGCCGTCAGTTCGCCGACTACCTCGACCGCAACGGCCCGGACGGGGTGCTGCGCGAGGTCGAGGACTTCGCCCGCCGCCGCCCCGGCGCCTTCCTGGCCACCGCCCTGGCGGCCGGCTTCGTGGTGGGCCGGCTCGGCAAGGGCGTCGTCAAGGCCGACTCCGGCGGTGGCGCCGGCAAACCGGCCGACGACACCTACGTGAGCTACCCGGACGAGGAGCAGGAGACCGTCGCCTACGTTCCGGCGGCCACCGGCTCCGGCTACGTCACCCCCGCCACCACCCAGTACACCGCCACCGGCACCGGAACGCCGGCCGTGGTCGACGACGAACCGGGGTACCGGTCATGACCAACTGCACCGAGCGGCACCCGGCCGCAGCCGACGACGGCCTCGCACGCGAGGGCCGGGCGGGCATGACCCAGGAGGCACAGTCATGACCAACTGCACCGAGCGGCACCCGGCCGCAGCCGACGACGGCCTCGCACGCGAGGGCCGGGCGGGCATGACCCAGGAGGCACAGTCATGACGACCCCGTCGCAGACCTCGATCGGCGAGATCATCGGCAACATCAGCGACGACCTCTCCCAGTTGTTCCGGCAGGAGGTCGCGCTCGCCAAGGCGGAGATCCGGCAGGAGGCCGTCAAGGCGGGCAAGGCCGGCGGGATGCTCGGCGGCGCCGCGTTCGCCGGCTACCTGTCCGTGGTGCTGCTCAGCTTCGCGCTGGTCTTCGGCCTCGCCGAGGTCATGGACGCCGGCTGGGCCGCGCTCCTCGTCGCGATCGTCTGGGCGGCGGTCGGTGCGGTGCTCTACAGCACCGGGCGCAAGAAGCTCAAGACCGTGGACCCGGTGCCGCACCGCACCACCGAGACGCTGAAGGAGGACGCCCGATGGCTGAAGAACCCGACCGGCTGAAGCAGGAGATCGAGACGACGCGGGCCACGCTGAGCCGGGACGTCGACCTGCTGGCCGAGAAGACGAGTCCACGACAGGCCGCCAAACGGCGCTGGACCGCGGTGAAGGAGAAGGTCATGGGCACCACCGAGGACACCGGGCACACGGCCCGGGAACAGGCACACCGCATCGGCGACAAGGCGTCCGAGTTGTCGTCCACCGCCGGCGAGAAGGCGAACGCCGCCGCCGGGAAGGTCCGGGAGACGCCGCGGGCCGTCGCCCGGCAGACCCAGGGCAACCCGCTCGCCGCCGGCATCATCGCCTTCGGCGTCGGCATGCTCACCGCCTCGCTGATGCCGGTCACCGACGCCGAGCGCCGGGCCGGGCAGCAGCTCAAGGAGCACGGCGGCGACCTCACCGACAAGGTGAAGGACGTGGCCGGCGACCTCAAGGGCGACCTGGGCGGCACCGTCCGGCACGCCGCCGGCGAGGTGCGCGAGACCGCTGCGGACGCGGCACGTGCCACCGGCGACACGGCCAGGTCCGACGCACGGGACGTACGGCACGCGGCCACCTCGTGACCGGTGGGAGGGGGCGACGGTGTTTGTCCCCTCCCGTTACGGGAATCGGCAGCACCATGAGCAGGAAACTGATCGGCCGGTGAACGACCGGGTCACCGTGGTGGTCGCCACCCGCAACCGGCGCGACCGCCTCTTCGAGACGCTGCCCGAGCACCGGGCCCCGGTCATCCTCGTCGACAACGCCTCCACCGACGGCGGCCCGGACGCGATCAACGACGCGTTTCCGGCGGTCGAGGTGGTCCGGCTCGGCGAGAACCGCGGCGCCGCGGCCCGCAACGAGGGGGTACGCCGGGCGAAGACGCCCTACGTGGCGTTCGCCGACGACGACTCGTACTGGACCGGGGGCTCGCTGGCCCGCGCGGCCGCGGTGTTCGACGCCCACCCTCGGCTCGGCCTGCTCACCGCCACGGTCCTGATCGGCCCGGAGGCACGGCTCGATCCGGTCTCCGAGGCGCAGGCCGCCGCCCCGATCGGCACCCCGCCCGGCGCGCCCGGCCCGTCCGTGCTCGGTTTCCTGTCGTGTGCCGTGGTGGTGCGCCGGGAGGCGTTCCTGCGGGTCGGCGGCTTCGAGCCGCGCCTGTTCGTCTACGGCGAGGAGGAGTTGCTCGCCATGGACCTGGCCGCGGCCGGCTGGTGGCTCTGCTACGAGCCGTCGCTGGTGGTCCGGCACTTCCCGCTGCCGGCCGGCCGGGACGTCTCCGCCCGGCGGCGCATCGAGGCCCGCAACCGGCTGCTCACCGCCGTGCTGCGCCGGCCGCCCGCGGTCGTGGCCCGGACCGCTCTGTCCACGTTGCGGGAGTCACCGCCCGCGGTGTGGGAGGTCGTCCGGTCCCTGCCGTGGGTGCTGCGCCACCGTCGCCGGCTGCCTCCGGAGGTCGAGGCCGCGTACGCCGGATCACGATAGAGGCCCGGCAGCCCGAGTCGCCGGCCGTCACACCGACGAGGCTCCCGTGTGGACTGGCCGGGCGACACGGCTCGCCGGTCTCGGTCACCAGCCGGTGGGCGGGGCCTCCAGGTGGGCCACGGCGGTCACGGTCATCTCGTCGAGGAGTTCGGGGCCGTACCCGAAACCCTGGCCGCTGCCGCGGCGCGGATGCGCGGCGCCGCCGGGCGCGCCGCCGAACACCGCGTTGATCTTGATAGTGCCGGCCGGCAGCTCCCGCCAGGCGCACTGGGCGTTGCTCATGCTCGGGGTCAGCACGGTGGCGGCCAGCCCGTACGGGGAGTCGGCGGCCCTGTCGAGAGCCTCGTCGAAGGAGTCCACCACCAGCACCGGCGCGACCGGCCCGAAGGTCTCCTCGCGCATCACCGGCATGTCGTCGGCGCAGCCGGTCAGCACGGTCGGTGGGTACCAGGCGCCCGGCGCGTCCGGGATGGTCCCGCCGCGGACCAGGGTGGCCCCGTCCCGGACGGCGGCCCGCACCTGCTGATGCACGATGTCGCGCAGCCGCCGGTCGACCAGCGGGCCGATCCGCTTGCCCCAGTCGTCCGCCTCGTCGGCGAGCGCCTCGACGAACGCCCCGGCCACCTCCCGGTGCACGTAGATCCGCTCGACGGCGACGCAGATCTGCCCCGAGTTGGCGAACGCGCCGAGCGCCGCCTGCCCGGCCGCCCACACCGGATCCACGCCGGCGTCCACGATCAGGGGGTCGCTGCCGCCGTTCTCCAGCAGCGCCTTCGCGCCGGTGCGGGCGCAGGCGGCGGCGATCGACCGGCCGGTGGCGGTGGAGCCGACGTGGGCGACCAGGTCGACGGCCCCGCCGGCCAGCGCGGCACCGGCCGGGGCGTCGCCGTGCACCACGTTCAGCACGCCCTCGGGCAGGTGCGGGGCGATCAGCCGGGCCAGCCGCCAGCCGGTGGCCGGGGTGCGCTCGCTCGGCTTGTGCACCACCGTGTTGCCGGTGACCAGGGCGGCGCCGAGCAGTCCGCAGGAGACGGCGACCGGGTCGTTCCACGGGGTGATCACCGCGACCACGCCACGCGGCCGGTGGGCCATCAGGTCGATCGCCCCGGCGTCACCGGCCAGTGAGCGGCCGCGGTGGACGGGACCGAGTTCGGCGTACTGGCGCAGCGTCCCCACCCCGGCCAGGATCGAGTCGCGGGCGCCGTCGACCGGTTTGCCCATCTCGCTCGCCATGATCTCGGCGAGTTCGCCGGCTGCCGCCTCGATCGCGTTCGCGGCGGAGTGCGCGGCGGCGGCCCGGGCGGCCGGGGCGGTGCGGGCCCACTCCGGGGCGGCGTCGCGGGCGGCCCGGACGGCGGCGGCGACGTCGGCCTCGGAGGCGACCGGCACGCGGGTGACCGGGTGTCCGTCGCGTGGGTCGGTGATGGTCAGAGCGCGTCCGCCGGTGCCCGGCGCCCACCTGCCGCCGATGAGCTGTTCCACCTCATGCATGGGGGCAGTCTGCCCACACTGCATCGAATGAAAACGTGACTTACGGCAAACAAACCCGGAGTAAGTGCTGGAAAACGGGGATACCAGGCTTCCGGGGGAAGTTGATGATCATACGAATAAGTGAGAGATCCCGGGGTATGCCGCCCGCCATGCGTGTTCTCGGGATCAACGCGATCTTTCATGATCCATCGGCGGCCGTGATCGTGGACGGGCGCGTGGTGGCCGCCGCCGAGGAGGAGCGGTTCAGCCGCCGCAAACACGGCAAACGGCCGGTGCCGTTCTCCGCCTGGGAGCTGCCGGAACTGTCCGCCGCCTGGTGCCTGGAGAAGGCCGGGCTCCGGCCCGGCGAACTGGACGCGGTCGCCTACTCCTTCGACCCCGGCCTCTGCCGGGACGCCGCCGAACTGGGCCTCGCCGACCCGTGGGACCACCTGCGCGCCGACTACGCCCGGCGGGCCCCGCAGTTCCTGGCGACCGCGCTGCCCGGCCTCGACCCGGAGCAGGTGCGGTTCGTGCCGCACCACGTCGCGCACGCCGCCTCCGCCGGGCTCAGCGTCGAAGAGGACAGTGCCGTCCTGGTGCTCGACGGGCGCGGCGAGTGGGCCAGCCACCTGGCCGGGACGTACCGCGGCGGACGGCTCGACGTGCTGCGCGGCCAGGAACTGCCGCACTCGCTCGGCCTGCTCTACGAAGACCTCACCCGGCACCTCGGCTTCCTGCACTCCAGCGACGAGTACAAGGTGATGGCGCTCGCCTCGTACGGGCAGCCGAAGTATCTCGGCCTGCTCCGCGACCTGGTGCGGGCCACCGGCGACGGCGGATTCACCGTCGAGCGCATCGACTGGGACGCCCTCGCCAAGGCCCGTGCCGCCGACGGCGAGATGACCGAGGCGCACGCCGACCTCGCCGCCAGCGTGCAGAAACGCCTCGAGGAGGTGCTGCTCGACCTGGCCCGGTGGACGTACGAGGCGAGCGGCGGGCTCACCACCCTCACCATGGCCGGCGGCACCGCGCTCAACTGCGTGGCCAACGCGCGGATCGCCGCCGAAGGCCCGTTCCAGCGGGTGTGGGTGCAACCGGCCGCCGGCGACGCCGGCACCGCCCTCGGCGCGGCGCTGGCCGTCAACGGCGAACACCTGCCGTTCACCACGGCCGCCCTCGGCCGCGGCTGGAGCGACGACGAACTGGAGGCCGAGCTGCGCCGGGCCGCCGTGCCGTACACCCGGCCCGCCTCGATCGCGGCCGAGGCCGCCGGGGTGCTCGCCCGCAACGGCATCGTCGCCTGGTACCAGGGCCGCAGCGAATACGGTCCGCGCGCCCTCGGCCACCGGTCGCTGCTCGCCCACCCCGGCGACCGCGACACCCAGACCCGGATGAACGACGTGAAGGGCCGCGAACAGTTCCGGCCGATCGCCCCGATGGTCCGCGCCGAACGGTTCCACGACATCTTCGAAGGCGTCTACCCGAGTCCGTACATGCTGTTCGTGCACCGGGTGAAACCCGAATGGAGGGACCGCATCCCGGCGGTCACCCATGTGGACGGCACCGCACGTGTGCAGACCGTCCATGTCGACGACGAGCCGGCCGTGTCGTCGATGCTGGCGGAGTTCGAACGGCTGACCGGACTACCGGTGGTCGTCAACACGTCGCTCAACACCGCCGGCCGCCCGATGGTCGACACCCCGCGCGAGGCGCTCGAACTGTTCGGGTCCGCGCCGGTGGACCTGCTCGCCCTCGGCCCGTTCGCGGTGCACCGCGCCCAGACCTACCGGAGTGTGGAGTGACGTTCGCCAGCATCGTCGTACCCACCGTGGGACGGGTCAGCCTCGGCGCGCTGCTGGCCGCGCTCGGCCCGCCGCCACCGGACGTGGAACTGCTGATCGTCGACGACCGGGCGGACCGGCGTACCCCACTCGACATCCCGGCCCGGGTGATCCCCGGCCGGGCCGCCGGTCCCGCCGCGGCCCGCAACACCGGCTGGCGGGCCGCGTCCGGCGAGTGGGTGGCGTTCCTCGACGACGACGTGCTGCCCGACCCGGACTGGATCGAACGCCTCACCGAGGACCTGCGCTCGGCCACCCCGGCGGTCGGCGGGGTGCAGGGCGTGGTCCGGGTGCCGCTGCCACCGGACCGGCCGCCCACCGACTGGGAGCGGGTCACCGCCGGCCTCGCCCACGGCGAGTGGATCACCGCGGACATGGCCTACCGCCGCGTCGCGCTGGAGCGGGCCGGCGGCTTCGACGAACGGCTGCCGCGCGCCTTCCGCGAGGACGCCGAACTCGCTCACCGGGTTCGGCGGGCGGGCTTCGAGCTGCGCCGCGGCCGTCGCCGGGTCACTCATCCGGTCCGTCCGGAAAACCGGTGGATCAGCGTACGCGCGCAGCGCGGCAACACCGACGACGCTCTCCTGCGGCGGCTCTACGGGCCACGCTGGCGTGCCGTGCTCGGCGTGCCACCCGGCCGCCGCCGCCGGCATGCCACGGTCACCGCCTGCCTGGCCGCCGCGGTGGGCTGTGCCGCGCTGCGCCTGGCCACCGGGAACCGGACCTGGTCGGTGGCCGCCGCCGTGGCCGCCGCGGGCTGGGCGGCCGGGACCGCCGAATTCGCGGCCGCCCGGATCGTGCCCGGCCCCCGCGATCGCGCCGAGGTCACCGCCATGCTGCTGACCAGCGCCGTCATCCCCCCGGTGGCGGTCGCTCACTGGCTGCGCGGTCACTTCCGCTGGCGCGGCGCCAAGCCACTGCGCCCCACCCCCGCCCCGGACGCGCCGTCCGGGTCCGCGCACGGTGCCGGGTCTGCGCACGGTGCCGGGTCTGCGCACGGTGCCGGGTCCGCGCACAGCGCCGCGCCTGTGGACGGTGCCGCCTCCGCGTCGCCCGCGGGCCCGGCCTCCCGGAGCGCCGGATCGGCGCGGTCGAAGAGGACGGCGCGGGGTGCTGGCGCCACGCCGGGCGGGCACGCCGCGCGGAGCACGCGATGAACGCGCCGCTCTACGACGCGGTGTTGTTCGACCGGGACGGCACGCTCGTCGTCGACGTGCCCTACAACGGAGACCCCTTCAAGGTACGGCCGATGCCCGGCGCCAAGGCCGCTCTCGACCGGTTGCGGGCCGCCGGGCTGCGACTCGGCGTGGTCACCAACCAGTCCGGCGTGGCCCGCGGCCGGTTCACCGCCGACCAGCTGGCCGCCGTCAACGCGCGGGTCGAGGAGCTGCTCGGCCCGTTCGACACCTGGCAGGTGTGCCCGCACGACGACACCGCCGGCTGCCCCTGCCGCAAACCGGCCCCCGGCCTGGTCCTGGCCGCCGCCACCGCGCTCGGCACCACCCCGGAGCGGTGCGTGCTGGTCGGCGACATCGGGCGCGACGTCGAGGCGGCGCTGGCCGCCGGGGCCGCCGGGATCCTGGTGCCGACCGGGGTCACCCTGAACGCCGAGATCGCGGCCGCCCCGTACGGTGCCGCCGACCTGGCCGGGGCCGCCGATCTGATCCTCGACCGGCACCGGCTGCTCCGAGCGGCGCCCCGGCCGGGGAAGGCCGGCACGGTTCTGGCGGTACGGTCCGACTCGGCCGGGGACGTGCTGGTCACCGGGCCGGCGATCCGTGCCCTGGCGGCCGGCGCCGACCGGGTGGTGCTGCTCTGCGGCCCGCGCGGCCGGGAAGCCGCCGAGCTTCTGCCCGGTGTGGACGAGATCGTCGAGTGGCGGCTGCCGTGGATCGACCCGCGTCCGGGGCCGGTCGAGCCGGCCGACGTGCGGGCGCTGACCGAACGGCTGCGGGCGACCGGCGCCGGCGAGGCCGTCGTGTTCACCTCGTTCCATCAGTCGGCGCTGCCGCTGGCACTGCTGCTGCGGATGGCCGGCGTCGACCGGATCACCGCGATCAGCGAGGACTACCCGGGTTCGCTTCTGGACGTTCGGCACCGCGTACCCGATGAACTGCCGGAACCGGAACGTGCCCGCAGCGTCGCGGCAGCCGCGGGTTTCGCCCTCCCGGAGGGAGACGACGGGCGGCTCCGGGTGACCGTTCCGCGGCGCCCGCGCGGCGGCTATCTGGTGGTGCATCCGGGCGCGAGCTGCGAGGCCCGGTCGTGCCCGCCGGAGAACATGCGCGCCATCGTGGCCGCCCTGGCCGGGCAGGGACACCGGGTCGTGGTGACCGGCGGGCCGGGGGAGCGGCACCTGGCGGCCTACGTGGCCGGCGACGACGGGGCGGATCCCGGGCCGATGCCGCTGGCCGAGCTGGCCGCCCTGATCTCCGGCGCCGACTGCCTGATCGTCGCCAACACCGGGCCGGCCCACCTGGCGGCGGCGGTCGGCACCCCGGTGATCAGCCTGTACGCGCCGACCGTTCCCTACGGGCGCTGGGGCCCCTACCGGGTGCCCGCCGTCCGTCTCGGCGACGCCGCCGCGCCCTGCCGGGACACCCGGGCCACCCGGTGCCCGGTCCCCGGCCATCCGTGCCTGACCGGCATCGAACCGCACGACGTGCTGACGGCGGTCCGCCGCCTCGGCATCGCCGAACCCGACCCCGAACACGACGAGGTGGCCGCTTGACTTCTCCCTCAGCTGAAGCAGGGGGATTCCACCCTCGCGGATGGAGCTTTCTGCATCAACGACCCAGCCGACCCGAGTCAACGGCGAGGGGCGTCCTTGGGGTCGCCCATCGGTCTGACGCGATCTCTACAGACGTCACTTCCCGCCGGCCCGGCGGTAGGCCCGGCCTGGCCGGCTCGGGCGCGAAGAAAGCAGCACAGATGTTCGCTTGCGCAACAGTGGCCCCTGCGTACGCCGGATTCGCCTTGACGGCGAACCGGCGCTACCTGCCCTGCCCCGCAGGGAATCCGCTTCCTCCCGGCACTGAAGGGCTGGGCATCCACGGAGGTATTCGGTGAACATCCTGCTCTGGCACGTGCACGGCTCCTGGACGACCTCGTTCGTCCAGGGCAAGCACCGGTATCTGGTGCCGGTCAACCCGGCCCGCGACGAGTGGGGCCGCGGCCGGGCCCGCACCTTCGACTGGCCGGAGACCGTCGAGGAACTGCCGCTCAACGAGATCCGCGACGTGGACGTGGCGATCGCCCAGCGTCCCGGCGAGCTCGACCTGATCCCGCCGCACGTTCCGGTGATCTACGTGGAGCACAACACCCCCAAGGGCGACGTGCCGAACACCCGGCACCCGCTCGCCGACCGCGACGATCTGATCATCGCGCACGTCACCGACTTCAACGACCTGTTCTGGGATTGCGGCGGCACCCGGACCACCGTCATCGAGCACGGCATCGTCGAGCCGGCCGCCCGCTGGACCGGCGAGCTGGACCGGCTGGCGATCGTCACCAACGAGCCGGTACGCCGTGGCCGGGTCACCGGCACCGACCTGTACCCGCGGTTCGCCGCCGTGGCCCCGCTGGACGTCTTCGGCATGGGCGTCGGCGGCCTGCGGGGAGTCACCGCCTTCGAGGACCCGCCCCAGCACCTGATGCACGCCGAGGTCGCCCGCCGCCGCGCCTACCTGCACCTGTGCCGGTGGACGTCACTGGGCCTGAGCCTCATCGAGGCCATGCAGATGGGCATGCCGGTGCTGGCGCTGGCCACCACCGAGGCGATCGCCGCCGTTCCACCGGACGCCGGCGTGCTCGCCACCCGGGCCGACACCCTCGTCGAGGCCGCCCGCCGGCTGCTCGACGAACCGGACGAGGCGGCCCGTCTCGGCGCCCGGGCCCGTCAGGTCGCTCTCGCCAGGTACGGGCTCGACCGCTTCCTCGCCGACTGGGACCGACTGCTGGAGGAGGAAACATGCGGATCGCGATGATCTCCGAACACGCCAGCCCGCTCGCGGCGCTCGGCGGCGTCGACGCGGGCGGGCAGAACTCGCACGTCGCCGAACTCGCCGCCGCCCTCGCCGGGAACGGCCACGAGGTACGCGTCTACACCCGCCGGGACAATCCGGATCTGCCGGCCGTCGTGCCGATGGGGGAGCGGGTCGACGTCGTCCACGTGCCGGCCGGGCCGGCCGGGGTGCTGCCGAAGGACGAGCTGCTGCCGTACATGGGGGCGTTCGCGGAGTGGATGGCGGCGGACTGGCACGACGAGTGGATGCCGGACGTGGCACACGCCCACTTCTGGATGAGCGGGCTCGCCGCCCTCGACGCCGGGCACGCCCTCGGGGTGCCGGTGGTGCAGACCTTCCACGCCCTCGGCACGGTCAAACGCCGCCACCAGGGGGCGGCCGACACCAGCCCGCCCAAGCGGATCGGCTACGAACGGCACATCGGCCGGGCCGCCGACCGGGTGATCGCGCAGTGCCGTGACGAGGTGGAGGAGTTGCTGCGGCTCGGCGTGCCACGGTCCAAGATGTCGCTGGTGCCGTCGGGGGTCAACACCGAACGGTTCTGTGCCCGGGGGCCGGCCGTCCGGCGTACGCCCGGGCTGGCCCGGATCCTCACGGTGGCCCGCCTGGTCGAGCGCAAGGGCATCGAGGACACCATCCGCGCCATGCCGGCCGTGCCCGGCGCCGAACTCGTCGTGGTCGGTGGGCCGCCGGCCGCCGAACTCGACTCCGAGCCGTACGCCCGCCGCCTCCGGGCCCTCGCCGCGCACTGCCGGGTCGCGGACCGGGTCCGGCTGGCCGGCGCGGTACCGGCACACGAGATGCCCGCCTGGTACCGGTCCGCCGACGTGCTCGCCGCCACCCCCTGGTACGAGCCGTTCGGTCTCACCCCGCTCGAGGCGATGGCCTGCGGCGTGCCGGTGGTCGCCACCGCGGTCGGCGGGCTCACCGACACCGTCGTCGACGGTGTCACCGGCGATCTGGTGCCGCCCCGCAACCCGCGCGCCCTGGCCGACGCGCTGCGCCGGCTCGCCGGGAACGAGGTGCGCCGGTACGGCTACGCGGCAGCCGCCGCCGACCGGGCCGCCGCCTCCTACTCGTGGCCGCGCGTCGCCGAGCGCCTGACCGCTGTGTACAGCACCGTCGCGGACCTGGAGGCCGTCGCATGATCGAGCTCCCCCGCCCTCGCACGGCCCTGCCGAAGCCGAAAGGAAGCTCCGCGTGAACCCCATCGATGTTCATCTGACCGGGCTCGTCCAGGCGCTGCTGCCGTACCGGGAACAGGCCGGGCGTCTCGCCCGCTGGGGAGCCGCCCTGGCCGGCCACCTCGCCGGCGGTGGGCGGCTGTTGACCGCCGGTAACGGAGGCAGCGCCGCCGAGGCCCAGCATCTGGCCGCCGAGCTGGTCGGCAAGCTGCGCGAGGACCGTATGCCGCTGTCCGCGATCGCCCTCACCCCGGACTCGTCGGCGGTCACCGCGATCGGCAACGACTACGGCTTCGAGGAGGTGTTCGCCCGCCAGGTCCGCGCGCACGGCCGCCGTGACGACATCCTCATCGTGCTGTCCACCAGCGGCCGCAGCCCGAACCTGGTGAACGCGGTCCGCGCCGCCGAGGAGATCGGCATGCGCACCTGGGCGATGGTCGGGGAGCCGCCGAACCCGCTCGCCGAACTCTGTCACGAGGCGCTGTGCTGCCCGTCGCCGGACAGCCAGGTGGTGCAGGAGCTGCACCTGGTCTCGGTGCATGTGATGTGCGAGTACGTGGACCGG
The DNA here is from genome assembly GCF_040656595.1 of Actinoplanes sp. NPDC049802. Lineage (NCBI taxonomy): Bacteria > Bacillati > Actinomycetota > Actinomycetes > Micromonosporales > Micromonosporaceae > Actinoplanes > Actinoplanes sp. NPDC049802. The sequence goes on along the minus strand of NZ_JBFAMR010000101.1, from coordinate 7,480 downwards.
TACCTGCTCCCCTTCGAATCCGGCCACTGTGCCCCGATCGGCGGAGACCGCGTCATCCCTTTCGCCGTGGACCGCGACGAGCTGGAGGAGATGGTCGGCAGATGAGCGAATCGGTCAGCTCAGGTTCGCACTCGTGGCAGCGCCGGAGCGGAGGCGGCGACATGAGCGAACCCGTGACGGCGCCGGAGCACGGCCGCGGCAAGCTGGTGATCGTCGGTGACACCCTGCTCGACCGGGACGTCCACGGCACCGTCACCCGGATCGCCCCGGACGCCCCCGCCCCCGTCCTGGACGAGGAGCGGGCCGAGGAGCGGCCCGGCGGCGCCGGCCTGGCGGCTCTGCTCGCCGCCCGGCGCGGGCACGAGGTGGTGCTGGTCACGGCGCTGGCCGCGGACGCCGCCGGGGCCCGGCTGAGCGAGCTGCTCACGGCCGCCGGCATTCAGGTGTACGCCCTCGAGCTGCCCGGAAGCACTCCCGAGAAGATCCGGCTGCGCGCCGGCGGCCAGGTGCTGCTGCGCCTGGACCGCGGTGGCGCCCCGCAGCCGCCCGGCGACGCCCCCGAGGCCGTGCTGGACGTGCTGCGCGACGCCGGGGCGATCCTGGTCAGCGACTACGGCCGGGGGGTGGCCCGGCATCCGGCGCTGCGGTCCGCCGTCGAGCAGTCGAAGGCCCCGGTGGTGTGGGATCCGCATCCGAACGGTCCACCACCGGTGCCGAACTGCCGTCTCGTGACCCCGAACGAGGCCGAGGCCCGGCGGCTGTCGGGTGACGCCGGGAACGGTTCGGGTCTGGCGACCGCGCAGCGGGCCGGGCACGCGCTGCGGCAGCGCTGGCAGGCCGGCGCGGTAGTGGTGACCCGCGGCGCCGACGGCGCGGTGCTCTGCCAGGGCAGTCCGACGCCACTGGTGATTCCGGTGCCGGCGTCCTCGGGCGGGGACACCTGTGGTGCCGGGGACGCCTTCGCCGCGGCCGCCGCGGTGGCCCTCGCCGAAGGAGCGCTGGTCTCGGAGGCGGTGGGCGCCGCGGTCGCCGCCGCGTCGGGCTATGTGGCCGGGCACGTGGACACCGCGAGGGCTCTGCACGAACCGGACCACGGCGGCGGACCGGACCGGATCGGCGCGGACGACGCCGGCCGCCTCGCCGCCGAGGTCCGCGCCCGCGGCGGCACGGTGGTCGCCACCGGCGGCTGCTTCGATCTGCTGCACACCGGCCACCTGGCCACCTTGCGGGCGGCCCGGGCGCTGGGCGACTGCCTGATCGTCTGTCTCAACAGCGACGCCTCGGTCCGCGGCCTGAAGGGCGAGAACCGTCCGCTGACCGGCCAGGACGACCGCGGCCGCCTGCTCGCCGCGCTGGACTGCGTCGACGCCGTCGTCGTCTTCGACGAGCCGACCCCCGAACCGGTGCTGGCCTGGCTGCGCCCCGACATCTGGGTGAAGGGCGGCGACTACGACACGTTGCCGGAGACCGAGATCGTCCAGCGCTGGGGCGGGCAGACCGTGATCGTCCCGTACCTGGACGGCCGTTCCACCACGAAAACCATCGCCGAAGCACGCAGGAGGTAGCGCATGGAAGCGGTCATCGTCACCGGAGGATCCAGTGGACTGGGCGCGGCGGTCGTCGACGCCGTCGTCAAGGCGGGCGGCCGCCCGTACGTCATCGACCGGCAGCCACCGAAGGACGGCGTCGAGTGGATCGAGTGCGACCTGGCCGACACCCGCGCCGCCGAACGGGCCACCCGTGAGCTGATCGAACGCGCCGGCGGTGGTATCGACGGCGTGGTCACCGCGGCCGGCATGGACGTGCCGGGCGCTCTCGGCGACGTACCCGGCGAGACCTGGGACCGAATCGTCGCCGTCGACCTGCTCGCCACCGCGGCGGTGATCCGTGCCGCGCTGCCCGAACTCAAGCGGTCGCACGGCGGTGTCGTGACGATCTCGTCCACCCTCGGGGTCAAGGCCGTCTCGGACGCCACCGCGTACTGCGCCGCCAAGTTCGGGGTCGTCGGCTTCACCCGCGCGCTGGCCGCCGAACTCGCCGGACAGGTCAACGTGACACTGCTGATCCCCGGCGGCATGCGGACGAGGTTCTTCGACGAACGCGACGACCGGTACAAGCCGAGCCCGGACGCGATCCTCAACGATCCGGCCCACGTGGCCGCCGCGGTCCTGTTCGCGCTCAGCCAGCCGGCCGGCTGTGCGGTCCGGGAGCTCGTCGTGGCGGCGGAGACGGAGAGCTCGTACCCGTGATCCTCGTCCTGCGCGCCCTCGGCGTGGGAGATCTGGCGACCGCGGTGCCCGCCCTGCGCGGGCTCCGCGCCGCCTTCGCCGGCGAGACCCTCGCCCTGGCCGCCCCCGCCTGGCTGACCCCGCTGATCGTCACGATCGGCGGCATCGACCGGATCGTCCCGGCCCGCGAGCTGGAACCCCTGGACGGCGCCCCCGCGATGCCCCGGATCGCGGTCAACCTGCACGGTTCCGGCCCGGAGTCGCATCACCGGCTGACGGCGTTGCGGCCGGGTGCGCTGTGGGCGTTCGCCAGCGCTCCGGCCGGGCATCAGGACGGGCCGGGCTGGCACGACGACGAGCACGAGGTCCGGCGCTGGTGCCGGCTGGTGCGCTACTACGGCGTACCGTGCTCGGAAGAAGATCTTGATCTTGAGCCGCCGGAGGCGGACGTGCCTGCCGGGGTGACCATCCTGCATCCCGGCGCCAAATCCCCGGCCCGGCGCTGGCCTCCGGAGCGCTACGCGGCCGTCGCACGACGGTTGCGCGCGGCGGGCCACCACCCGCTGATCACCGGTTCCGCTGCCGAGCGAGACCTGTGTGTACGGGTGAGCGAGCTGGCCGGTCTCCCGCAAGAGGCGGTTCCCCGCACCGGCCTCGGCGAACTGGCCGCCCTGGTCGCGTCCGCCCGGCTGGTGATCAGCGGCGACACCGGCGTCGCCCACCTCGCCACCGCCTACCGCACCCCCTCCGTGACCCTGTTCGGCCCGGTCTCCCCGGCACGCTGGGGACCGCCGCCGGACCGCCCCTACCACCGCCCGATCTGGCACGGCACCACCAGCGAACGCGGCGACCTGCCCGGACCGGTCCACCCCGCCCTGCTCGCCATCACCGCCGACGAGGTCCTCACCGCCGCCGACGAGGTGCGGAATGCGGCTGCGGCGCGCTGACCCGCGTGAACCCGGCCTGTCCCGGCGCCGCTCTGGGAAGGGCTTCACCTACCTGGACACCACCGGCGAGCCACTGCGCGACCCGGAAACCGTCGAACGCGTGAAAGCCCTGGTCATCCCGCCCGCGTGGCGGCAGGTGTGGATCAGCCCGGACCCGCGCGGCCACATCCAGGCCACCGGGACCGACGCGGCCGGGCGCAAGCAGTACCTCTACCACCCGGCGTGGCGGGAACAACAGGACCGGGTCAAGTTCGACCACGCCCTCGAGGTGGGCGCCCGGCTGCCCGAGGTCCGCGACCGTCTCCGCGCCGACCTCACCGGACGCGGCCTGAACCGGGAGCGGGTGCTGGCCGCCATCGTCAGCCTGCTCGACATGGGCATGTTCCGGGTCGGCGGCGAGGAGTCGGCCGCCCGCGAGGAGGACCCGTCGTACGGGCTGTCCACGTTGCGGCCCTCGCACGTGCGCACCAAGGGCGGCTGTGTGCTGCTGGAGTTCCGCGGCAAGTCCGGCGTCGAACACGGGGCCACCGTCGGCGACGGCGAGGTGTGCGCGGTGCTGCGCGACCTGAGACGGCGCCGCCGCGGCGAACAGCGGCTGTTCGCCTACTGGGACGCCGGCCGCCGCCGCTGGCAGGAGATCCGCGCCGACACCGTCAACGACTACCTGCGCGAGATCAGCGGCGAACAGATGACCGCCAAGGACTTCCGCACCTGGCACGGCACCGTACAGGCGGCCGCCGCCCTGGCCGAAGAGGGCCCGCAGCCGACCGCCACGAAACGCAGGAAGGCCGTCTCGAAGGCCATGAAGGAGGTGGCCGGCCTGCTCGGCAACACCCCGACGGTGGCCCGCAACTCCTACGTCGACCCCCGGGTCATCGAATCCTACGAGCAGGGCGAGGTCATCGACCCCGACGCGAAGGAGACCGAGGCCGAAGTCCTCGACCTGCTCACCGACGACTCTGCTTGACTGCTGGGGTGAGCGACTGGGAAGTGCGGCTGATCGGATCCGACGGGCTCACCACCGCGGAGACCGCCGGCGTGGTGGCGCTGCTGCGCGCCCTGGTCGCCGACGGCGCCGCCCTCGGCTGGACCGGCCCACCGCCGCCCGCCGAGGTGGAGGCCCTGCTGGCGGCCCTGATCGCCGCCGTCCCGGCCGGTGACGTCGCCCTCGCCGTGGCGTTCGCGGGGCAGAAGGCGGCCGGGTTCGGCTACTGGCGCCGCCACCACCGGCCGACCCACCGGCCCCACGCCGACCTGGAGAGACTCGCCGTCGACCCGGACCGGCAGGGCACCGGACTGGGCCGCACCCTGCTCACCACCCTGATCGCGGCCGCCCTCCGCCACCGGATCGAGGTCCTCACCCTCGACCTGCGCGCCGACAACACCCGGGCGGCGGCCCTCTGCAAGAAGATGGGCTTCCACCAGTACGGGCGCCTCGACCGCTTCGTGGCCGTCGGCGACGCCCGCTACGACGAACTCCTCTACGCCCTCGACCTCCGGGAACTCCGCGGCCCCGCGGCCGGATGACCGGACGTGCACGCGCGGTCAGCCCGGGGTGGTGGCGATCAGCACGTGCGCGACCGTCCGCCACCCCAGCGTCGGATAGAAGCGCTGCCCGTCCGCGCTGGCGATCAGCAGGCCGTGGCGGGCGCCGGCCGCCACCGACTCGGCCACGAGCGCGCCCATCACGACACCGGCCAGACCGCGCCGCCGATGGGCGACGACCGTCTCGATACGGTCGGCGACCGCGTCCGTGCCGGACAACCCGACCGTGCCGCGCGCGGCCACCTCACCCGACTCGTGGAACACCGTCGCCGTCACCACCCCGCCCGCCCGGACCGTCTCCACCCGGTATCCGGCCGACGGCTCCCGTCCCGGATGCTCCCGCAGGTCGATCGCCATCATCGCCTCGGACCCGCGCAACAGCACCAGCCCGGCCGCCTCCAGCGCCGCCCCGGTCCCGGCCGCGTCACCGGTCGGAACGGTCAGCCAGGTGACCGCCCGCTCCGCCTCGACCCGCCGGGCCAGCGCACCCAGCGTGGCCGGATCCGTGTCGAGGGCCACGTATTCGACGTCGCGGCTCGGCTGCCGGCAGAACGACCGCAGTCCACCCTCGACCTCCTCCGCCGCGGGAAGCGACCGGGCGACCGCCCAGCCGCGCTGCCACCGGACAGCTGTCTCACGCAGATCACTCACCCCACCAGTAGATCATTAAGACGGGCCGATGCCCCGGCGGCGTTCAGCGGCGCCCGCTACCAGTCCATCCACTCGTCCAAGCTCGGTCTTCGCAGGTAGGGAGGTTCCTCGAAATCGATCGCGGTGAGCCACCGGGTCTCCGGCAGCGCCTGATGGCCGAGTCTTCGCAGCTCCCGCACCACGGCCGGGATGTGCAGAGCGCCGAAGACGACGGCGACCTCCATGTCCTCCGCCGCGAACTCGCCGTCGATCTCCCGGATCACACCGAGCAGCAGGCCGTCGCGTTCGGTCAGGATGATGCGGTTGAGGTCCTCGTCGGCGAACCGTGGGCGGCTCTCGTCGGTGAGATCCAGCGCCGACAACCCGTCGACGAAGTCGGATCCGGCCAGCGCCATCCGCACCGCCAGGATCGGCGTCATCACGATCAGGTCCGGCCACGCCTCCCGCGGCATGCGACGGTCCGGCTGCACCTCCGGCCCCAGGTGCGCGTCCGGGAAGACGACCGGCACGCCCAGAGCGCCGTAGTCGATGTCCTGATGCACCAGATCCCGCCCCGCCCGCTGCCGTGTCCAGCGCATCGCGGTGACGTAGGCGAGCCCGGTCGAGCTGGGCCCGTCGTACTGTTCGGCGACGACCGCCTGGCATGAGCGCAACCGCTGCCAGATCGCCCAGTAGTAGTCCGGATGCCCCATGTGGATCGTCGGGATCAGCACCCAGCGGATACCCCCGCCGGGCCGCCGCAGCACGCTGATCGAGGTCCGGTAGCCGGCGTCGCTCATCTCCGTCAGCCGCATCCCGCCAGCGTAGGAACACCGGGCCATACCCGGCGGCGTGCCTGCCGGTCCGGGCGGCCGGCTGGCCGGGCAGCCCAGGGACGACCAGGCCGTCTCGTCCCGGCCCTCCAGGAGGCGATGTCATGTCCATGGTCGCCACGACGTCAGCCGCGCCGGGCGTCGATCAGCGTCCGCGCCGAGTGGGCGACGAAAGCGCCGTGCTCACGGATGTGCGCGTCCAGCCTCCACAACGGCTCGCGGTACTCCTCGACGGTGAAACCGGGCACCCACCACACGCACTTGCGCAGGATCCAGACGACCGCGCCGATGTCGAGGAACTCCATCCGGCAGCGGGCCGTCCGCAAGTCCACGATCTCCAGCCCGGCCGCCTTCGCCGCCGCCGCCTCGGTCTGCGGATCACGGGCGAGGCTCGTCCTCGGCAGCGGCCCGAGAAACCACTCGATCAGCTCGAACGCCGACGCCGGGCCGACATGCTGCGCCAGATAGCCGCCACCCGGCGTCAGCACCCGGGCGATCTCCGGCCAGTCCGGCCGAACCGGATGGCGGCTGCTGACCAGCTCGAACGCACCGTCCTCGAACGGCAGCGGCTCACCCGGCGGCACCTCGGCGACGGTCACGCCACGCGGCGCCAGCAGTCGGCGGGCGCGTTCGGCGTTCGGCGGCCACCCCTCGGTGACGGCCATCCGCGGCGGCAGCACCGGCATCCCGCCGATGATCTCCCCGCCGCCGGTGTCCACATCCAGCGCCGAAGCGACTCCGGCGAGGCGGTCCGCGAGCAGCCGCGCATATCCCCACGGCGGCCGCTGTTCGCGGGCTCGACCGTCCAGCCAGCCGAAACCCCAGCCGGTGACGTCCGCGGCAGAACCTTCAGAGACCAATTCCTCAAACGTACGCACGACGCGCTCCCCACCAGGCCGAACCGCAGTCTGCCCGCCCCGCCGGTGGGCACGCATCCCGTTTCGCCGGAGCCGGCCGCAGTCACGGTCAGTCCCCGCAGGTGGGAGCACATCGGGGCTCTGGCCGCAGTCACGGTCACGGTCCGTTCCGCGGTGGGATCCGCACACCGTTCCGTGACGCTGCCCGCGAGCCGATCTCAGCCCGGCGGCCGCGCCGCGGGCCGGTGTGGCAGGTGGCCGCGCCGAGCCGGCGGGGCGGTCCTGGTCGCTGGTGACGGTTTCGCGCGTACCAGAAACGGCTTTCGATTCTGATAGAACCTTCGGCTTAACGCCATCCCCACGGATGAATCCGGGGGATTTCCCAGCTCAGACCGCACCCGACCCACCGACCCCGAGGGGAGGCGAGCCGCATGTCTCAC
>NZ_JBFAMR010000100.1:0-22495 GCF_040656595.1 Actinoplanes sp. NPDC049802 | reverse complement strand
GCAGCCGGGGCTGCCGGGCCACGACGCCGTCCTTCGAGATCAGCAGCCCGGTCGGCACGCCGTCCTCCAGCGCCGTGGTGACGACGTGCGCGACGAATCCATGTTCGGCAACACCGCCGCGGTCGCGCAGGCGGTCGCCGAAGGGCTCGCTGGCGCGTTCGAGGTGACGCTCGCCGACGTCCACGACCAGCCGTCGCCGGCGGGTTTCGACCTGCTGGTGGTGGGTGCGCCGACGCACGCGTTCGGGTTGAGCCGCCCCGCCACCCGTATCGACGCGGCCAAGCAGGGCGAGGTGCGCGCCGGGGCGCAGGAGACCGGCATCCGCGAGTATCTGGACGCCGCTCCCCCGCTGGCCGGGATGCCGGTGGCCGTGTTCGACACCAGGATGAAGACGAAGTTCCCGACCGGGTCGGCGGCCCGTAAGGCGCTGCGGCGGCTGCACAGCCTGGGTGGCCAGCCGATGTTGCCGGCCGAAAATTTCCTGGTCGGCGGTATGACGGGGCCGCTCGTCGACGGTGAGACGGAGCGCGCGCAGAGCTGGGCGCGGGCGGTGGCCGCGGTCGCGGACCGGCGGTCAGTGGCCTAGGGCCTGCTGAGGGAAACACGTCGGCATCGGCCCGGGGATCCTCGCCGACCGGCTCAGACCTCGTGAGACACCCGCTGTGGAGGTAGCCCCCAGCGGGTGTTGCCGCTGTTCGGAGATGCCCGGGTCGCAGTCCCCTCGGTGACCGCCACGTCGGCCGGCGGATGCTCGCCGAGGGCCGGCCGCACCCGCTACGGGTGCGGCTCCTGTTCGGAGACGCCGTTGAGCGGAACACCGGCCGGCCGCTGCCGAGCCGCAAGAGCAGGATCAGGACCGGTCACGGGTACGGCACCGGCTGGAACATCGTGGTGACCGGGGACATCCACGAGCCCCGCCTGCAGGGGTGTTGAACGCGGTCAGCAGCGAGTTCACACAGATCGGAGTTCGCGGGAGCGAACGACCCGACCCCGAAGGTGATCACCGCGGTCTTGTCGTTCTTCGCCGTCGGCGGGTTGCAGCCGGGCCACTGAGAACGGGTTGCAGTTTTTCCCGGATGGCGCCGTTCACGCCGTTGAGCACGGTGATCGAACCGTCTCCGGCCGCGCCGGATCTCTCGTCGCCGTCGGCGCCGGCGCGGCCGGCCGGCAGCGGGGCCACAGTGGCCGCGGCGAGGATCCGGCGCGCGGACGGGGACGGACATCGGCGATCGCCTCCGCGAGAGGGGTGCGCGGGTCACCCGCTTCCCGAGCCGGAAGCAGGGACACCGTTCGATCCGATAATTATTAAGCCGCTTAAGTTTGCCGTGTCAAGGCCCTCCTCCATCGACCATGATCGACTACCCTTTCCTCTTGACCCACTTAGTTAAGTCCTTTTAGATTCTGCCCGACAACCTCCCGTCCCCATCCCCCATCCCGTCCCCGGAGGATCCCCATGAGAGCGAAATGGTGGGGCGGCATAGCAGCCGTCCTGACCGCGGCCGCGGCCGTCCTGACAATGGCCCAGCCCGCACAGGCCGCGGCCGGGTTCACCGTGTCCGGCACCCGCATCCTGGATGCCAACGGCAACACGTTCCTGATGCGCGGCGTCAACCACGCACACACCTGGTATGCGGGACAGACCGGCAGCTCACTGGCCGCCATCAAGGCGCTCGGCGCCAACACCGTCCGCGTCGTCCTGGCCAGCGGCCAGCGCTGGACGAAGAACGAGGCCGCCGACGTCACCAACGTGATCAGCCAGTGCAAGGCCAACCGGCTGATCTGCGTGCTGGAGGTGCACGACACCACCGGCTACGGCGAGCAGGCCGGCGCCGCCACCCTGGCCCAGGCCGTCGACTACTGGATCTCGATCAAGAGCGCGCTGGACGGCCAGGAGAACTTCGTCATCCTCAACATCGGCAACGAGCCGTTCGGCAACGGCGCCGCCACCGCCAACTGGACCGCGGACACCAAGAGCGCCATCACCCGGCTGCGCGCCGCCGGCTTCCAGCACCAGATCATGGTGGACGCGCCGAACTGGGGGCAGGACTGGCAGTTCATCATGCGCGACAACGCCGCCTCGGTGTTCGCCGCCGACCCGCAGCGCAACACCGTCTTCTCGATCCACATGTACGGCGTCTTCGACACGGCCGCCGAGATCAACGACTACCTGGGCCGGTTCCAGACGGCGAACCTGCCGATCGTGGTCGGCGAGTTCGGGCACGACCACTCCGACGGCAACCCCGACGAGGACACCATCTTCGCCACCACCCAACAGCGTGGCATCGGCTACCTGGGCTGGTCCTGGTCCGGCAACGGCGGCGGCGTCGAGTACCTGGACATGGTCACCGGTTTCAACCCGGCCCAGCTGACCACGTGGGGCCAGCGGATCTTCAACGGCGCCAACGGCATCAAGGCCACCTCGAAGGAGGCGACCGTGTTCGGCGGGGTGTCGCCGTCGCCGTCGGTCAGCTCGTCGTCGGCATCACCGTCGCCGAGCGTGTCGCCGAGCACCAGCACCCCGCCGGCCGGTTGCGCCGCCACCTACACGATCAACAACCAGTGGGGCGGCGGTTTCCAGGGCACGGTCACCGTCAAGGCGGGCAGCACGGCCATCACCGGCTGGACCGTCACGTGGGCCTGGCCCAACGGGCAGCGTTTCACCAACACGTGGAACACGACGGTCACCACCTCCGGTGAGACGGTCACCGCCCGCAACGCTCCGTACAACGGGACGCTGGCCGCCGGCGCCACGACCAGCTTCGGGTTCACCGCGTCCAGCGGGGCCACCAACTCCGTGCCGTCCCCGGTGAGCTGCGCGGCCTCGTAGAATTACGGGCGCCGATCTGGAGGTGCCGTCCGGGTGGAAGCCGTCGCCGCCGGGGTCCCGCGGGGCCCGAGCTCCTACCTTGCCCGCCTGCGTCTCGACCGGGCCGCGATGGAGACCAGGTTCGGACTGCGGTTCGAGCCCGTCGACGACGATCTCGGCCCGGCGGCCCTCGCGCTCGTCCGGCTCGCCGGCGGCGACCTGGTCGGTTTCGGCCGGCTGCGATACGACACCGATCCGGGGGTCGAGGTCGTGCACTACACGACCCGGCCCCCGCGAGAGGTGGTCGCCGAGCTGCTCGCCGAGTCGGGCCTCACCCACCAGGACCTGAGCTGGATGAACGGCGGGCTGCCCGGCGCCGAGTTCGAGCCGGTCGCCCGGTCGGTCACCGAGGCGGTCCTCTACCTCACCGGCGACCCGGACGGCGAGGCGCAGATCGACGACGGCGGGGCGGCGGTCCGGCGAGGCGAGCGTACGGTCCTGGTCGACCCCCGCTCGGAGGGCCTCCTCGACGCCGCCCAGTGGCAGGACCACTCCCGCCGGTGCGCCTCCCGGGCCGCCGCGCTCCTGCGGGTCCTCGGCGAGCACCGGCCCACCGCGGCCGAGCACGATCAGGCCCGCCACCTGCTGGAGTGGGCCGTCGAGTGCGCCGCCGAGGTGCTCCGGCTGGTGCCGTCCGGCGCCGGGGAGGTGCCGGTGCGCCACCTCTGGACGGCCGCCGGGATCGGGGCGGCACGGTCGCGGGCGGCGGACTTCGGCGTACCCCGGATCGATCGTGAGCTGGCGCGGCGCCGTCAGGAGCTCGCCGAGTTCGCGGCGGTCTTCGGACCGCCGCCGGCCGAACGCACCGCCCCCATGACGCCGCCGCTGGCCAGGTCCGCCTACGACGCCAGCATGTTCCTCGACTTCCAGGAGTGCCGCTGCGGTGGGAGGCTGCTGTCCGCCGCCGAGCACATCCGGCCGGCCGGCGACCACCAGGTGCTGACCGTGAAAGCGCGCTGCACCCGGCGGGCGTGGCACCGGTTCAAGTTCCGGTTCTCGGTGCTGCCCGGCACGCTGTCGCCCGGGCATTGGCAGATGTCGCCGCGGCGTGAGCCGTCGCACGTGGTCGATCCCGGTCAGTGGCTGGTGGTGGCGACCGTGTTCGCGGGCGGCGACGACCGGATGCCGGCGATGAATTCGAGACTGGCCGCCTCGTCGGTGGAGGAGGCGATGCTGTTCGTGCCGCCGGGCGGCGACGCGGTGCCCGAGGAGGAGATCCGCGGCCGGCACGGCCGGGCCCTGCTGGCCGACGAGCCGGAGAGGTTCCGCTGGCCGTGGCTGCTCGCGGCGCGCGACGGCTACCTGGCGGCGTCCGGGCCGGAGGATCCCGGGCCGGAGTTCCACCCGCTGCCGACACGCAGCGTCACCGAGGCGCTGATGTTCATGGACCTGCACCGGTGTGTGTGCGGGACGGCCGAGTTCCACCGGACCGCCCCCGCCCGCGGCGGTGACGGGGTCCGTGTCACGCTCCGCTACCAGGGGAGGTGCCTGGCCTGCCGCCGGGAGCGGGTCTTCGCCTTCACGGTTCCCCGCGACGATCCCGACCCCGAGCCCATGGGGTACGGCCTGAGCCTGCCGGCCGATGGCCCGTCCGCCCTGCTGGACGCCGGCTTCCTGTGGCAGATCGGCGAGATCAACGAGACCGAGGCGGAGCGGGTCGAACAGGCCGCGGCCGCGGCCGGCTGGGACGACGACTGCTGGGAGGCGATGCTCGCCGCCCTGTCCACGTCGGTCGCCGCCTACGACGAGTTGCTGGCCCTGCTGCCGCCGGGCGCGGACGCCGTGCCGGACGGCGAGTTCCGCACCGCGGCCGGGCGGTCGCTGCGCCGCGGCCGGGCGGAGTCCTTCACCCGGGCCCGGCTGCTCGCCGAGCACACCCGCCGCCGCCTTCGGCTCGACGGTTTCCTGGCGGCCGTCCCCGAACCGGGCTGATCCGGTTCCCGGTCACCGTGACGTCAGATGCTCCGCGATCATCTCGGCGAGCACCGCTCCGGCCCGGTCGTTGAGGTGCAGCTGGTCGGTGTAGAGGGTGAGGCCGTTGCGTTCGGAGATCCGGTTCCAGGAACGGCGCAGCAGCAGGTGCGCCGCGATGGCCCGGTACATCAGCCCTCGGCCCCCGTCGAAGGGCCGCGGCGCGGGCGACGGCAGCATCCCGGCGAACCGGCCGTAGAGCGGCAGCACGGTCAGGCCGAACTCGGCGGCCACCTCGGCGACCACCCGGTTGTACTCGCCGATCCGCATGTTGTGCACGCTGTCCACGTCCTCCCCGAGCGGCGGCATCTCCAGCAGCACCACCTCGGCGGACGTCTCGGTCCGCAGGCGCCGCACGATCGCCGTGAGGTTCTCCCGGTACCAGTCGATCGTGGGCGTCTGTGGGGGCTTCTGGTCGCGCATGTAGGCCGCTAGCCAGCGCTCGCCGATGTGCGCGGCCACGTCGTTGCTGCCGATCAGCACGGTGACCACGTCCGGCTCGCAGGCGACCACCGGATCGAGCCGCCGCAGCAGGTTCCAGGCGAGGTCACCGCTCACGCCCGCGTTGACGAACTGATACCCCCGCGGTTCCAGCCGGTCCGCCAGCATCGCCACGTAGTCGCTGCTCATCACCCCGTGCGTGATCGAGTCGCCGGCGCAGACGACGAGCGTGCGGGTGCCCGACCGCCGCCCGTCCCGGATCACGTCCTCGGTCGTGGAGGGTTTCGTCATGGCGTCCTTCCCGCTGTCGATCGTGACGCCACGATAGGGCCGCACGGGGTGGGCCGGAAGGGTCTTCCGCGACCGCGACAGGAGCCTCTTTACTTCAGCAGTTAAGAGTCTTAATAATTGCGCATGCGTCGATCCGTGGTTCTCTCCGTGGCCGCTGTGCTGGCTGCCGCGTGCTCAGCCGTATATGTGGCGTCCACCGCCAGCGCCGCCGTCGCGTGCGCCCCCGCCTGGAACGCCTCCGCCGTCTACGTCAAGGACAACGTCGCGTCCAAGGGCGGCAACAACTACACCGCCAAGTGGTGGACCCAGGGCGAGGATCCGGCCGTCAAGAGCGGCCAGTGGGATGTCTGGGTCAACAACGGCGCCTGCGGCGGCGTGGTGAACCCGTCCCCGTCGTCCTCCTCGCCGTCCCCGTCGAAGTCACCGTCACCGTCGGCCTCGCCCTCCACGTCGCCGTCCCCCTCGACGTCGTCCAGCACCCCGATCCCGGTCGGCGGGCTGCCCAAGCACGCGCTCATCGGCTACCTGCACGCCAGCTTCGCCAACGGCGCCGGCTACCTGCGGATGGCCGACGTGCCCGCCGAGTGGGACATCATCAACCTGTCGTTCGGCGAGCCGACCACCGCCACCTCCGGCGACATCCGGTTCACGCTGTGCCCGGCCACCGAATGCCCGGGTGTGGAGACCGAGGCCGAGTTCATCGCGGCGATCAAGGCGAAGCGGGCGGCCGGCAAGAAGGTGCTGCTCTCCATCGGCGGCGCCAACGGCCAGGTGCAGCTCACCACCACGACGGCCCGTGACAGGTTCGTCAGCTCGGTCAGCGCGATCATCGACAAATACGGCCTGGACGGTGTCGACATCGACTTCGAGGGCCACTCGCTGTCCTTGAACACCGGCGACACCGACTTCAAGAACCCGACCACGCCGGTCATCGTCAACCTGATCAGCGCGATCAAGACCCTGAAGGCACGGTACGGGGCGGGCTTCGTCCTCACGATGGCGCCGGAGACGTTCTTCGTACAGCTCGGCTACCAGTACTACGGGTCCGGGCCGTGGGGCGGACAGGACCCGCGGGCGGGCTCCTACCTCCCGGTCATCCACGCGCTCCGCGACGACCTCACGGTGCTGCACGTCCAGGACTACAACTCGGGCTCGATCATGGGCCTGGACAACCAGTACCACTCGATGGGCGGCGCCGACTTCCACATCGCGATGACCGACATGATGCTCGCCGGCTTCCCGGTGGCGGGCAACACGGCCAACGTCTTCCCGGGGCTGCGCGAGGATCAGGTCGCGTTCGGCGCACCCAGCTCGGTCAGCGCGGGCAACGGCCACGTCGCACCGGCAGGCGTCCAGCAGGCCGTGAACTGCCTGGTCAAGGGCACCGACTGCGGCGGCTACACGCCGCGCAGCGGCCTCAACCCGAGCTTCCGCGGCCTGATGACCTGGTCGATCAACTGGGACCGGTTCTACGGCTGGGAGTTCAAGAACAGCCACGAGCCGTTCCTGAACGCGCTCGGCTGACCGGTTTGCGCCACGCCGACAGGTTGGCGCGGTGATCGAGGACAATCGACGGCCGTCCCCGCTGAGCGGCTTCCGGGTTCTGCTCGGCGGGGCGGCCGGCTTCATCGCGCTACTGCTGATCCTGAGCCCGGGACACCAGCAGGAGGACTGCTCCAACTACGGCGGCAACGGCAACGGCACCCTCTTCGACGACGAACGGTGGGACCTCTTCTTCCTGGTCGCCCCGCTCTTCTGGATCATGCTGATCGTCGTGGAACAGCTGCTGCCGTGGACCTGGCGGGGCCGCTCCGGATGGGCGGTCACCGCTCGGGGGCTCGGCGCCGTCCTGATCGCGGTGCTTCTCTCCTGCACGCTGATGCTGCGCCTGCTGGTCCTCTGCCACTGATTCTCCTTCGGGAGGTCAGCTGTCGGCGGGTACGCCGGTCTCCGGTGCCGTGGCGGCCCAGGAGGCGAGCAGGGCGAGCGCCTGATCGGTCGGTGACTGCGGCTCGGCGGTGTAGATGGTCAGGTTCAGGTCGGGTTCGGCCTGCAGGTCGAGGGTCTCGTAGTTCAGGATCAGATCGCCGACGATGTGGTGCCGGAAGTGCTTGACCCCGGTGCCGTGGATGCGCACGTTGTGTGCCGCCCACCGGCGGCGGAAGTCCTCGCTGCGGGTGGACAACTCGCCGACCAGGTCGTGCAGGCCTTTGTCGTGCGGGTCCTTGCCGGCGGCGGTCCGCAGGTTCGCCACGGTGATGTCGGCTGCGGTGGCCCAGTCCGGGAAGAACCGGTGGGCCGCCGAGTCCAGGAAGGTGAACCTGGCGAAGTTCGGCTGGGCGCCCGAGAAGGCGTCGCTGTACATGGCGCGGCCCAGCAGGTTCGCGGCGAGCAGATCCCCGCGAATGTTGGACAGGATCGCCGGGGCGCTGATCGAGTCGATCGACCATTGCAGGCTGGGCCGGACCGTCCACTGCTTGGGCCGGCGCCGGGGTCGCAGCACCGCGCTGCTGCCGTCCGCCTCGTGCGCGAGCCGCAGCAGGTGGGCCCGCTCGGCCTCGTCCAGTTGCAGGGCCCGGGAGATCGCGTCCAGCACCCCGGCGGACACGCCGGCGAGCGAGCCGCGTTCCAGCTTCGCGTAGTACTCGACGCTCATCCCGGCCAGCGCGGCCACCTCGCTGCGGCGCAGGCCGGGAACCCGGCGCTGCCCGGCGACGGGGAGCCCGGCCCGCTCCGGTGTGATCTTGGCGCGACGGGAGGTGAGGAAGTCGCGTACCTCGGCTCGGTTGTCCACGACACGACGGTACGACGAGGTCCCCGCACGTGGAACGTACTGCTGATACACCCATCGGCCCGCCCACCGGGCCGCCCGGGAGAGCCGACAGCGGGAGCGGGCATAATCGTCGGCCGTGAGTGCAGCAGTGGCGTATCAGCGGGCCGGCGCCCTCCTGGACGTGGGCCGCGACGACCAGGCCGCGGCGACGTTGCGGGCCGCGCTGGCCGAGACACCGGACGACGCCGCGCTTCTGACGCTGCTCGCGTTCACTCAGCGCCGCCGGCGCGACCTTCCCGGGGCGCTGGCCGCGGCCGAGGCGGCCCTCGCCGCCGATCCCGGTCGCTCCGAGTCGCACGTCGAGCACGCCGAGGTTCTTCTCGCCCTGCTCCGCGACGCGGCCGCCCGCACCGCCGCCGGGCAGGCCGTCAGCCTGGCCCCGAACCACCCGGCCGGCCATCTGACGCTGGCCCGGGCCCTGGCCGCCGAACGCCGTTTCACCGACGCCGGGGCCGCGGCCGCCCGCGGGCTGGCGCTGGCGCCCCGCTCGGTGGAGGCGCTGCTCACCGTCGCCGACGTGGCCCGCCTCGCCGGCCGCCGCGACGACGCGGAGGAGGCGGTCCGGGCCGCCTTGCGGATCGAGCCGGGAAGCGACTACGGCCGCTGGCTGCTGGCGATGCTGGACGCCGATCGTCTCCGCGTCCGCCGCTCGCTGCGCACGCTGCGTGATGTCGCCCGCGACAATCCCGGCCGCCCGAACGTGCTCTCGATGACCTGGCCGATCCGCGGCCTGATGTCCGGCCTGCGCCGCCGGCTGACCGTGGCGGCAGCGCTGACCTGCGCGGCCGCCCTGATCGCCGGCCGATTCCCGCCGATGCTGACGCCGAGCCGCGTCCTGGCCGCCGCATCCGTGCCGGTGGTGGCGGTCTTCTGCCTCCGTCTCCTGGTTCCGGCCGGCCGGCTGCCCTGGCACAGCCTTCGGCTGACGCCGCCGCTGCTGCGCCGCTCCCTCTACGCCCGCATGGTCACGGCGATCGTCCAGACCGGCCTTCTCCTCGGGTACGCCGTGACCTCCGCGACCCTGCTGACGGTGATCGCGGTCCTCCTCGTACCCCTGCAATTGATCCTGGGGTTGACCGCGGCCGTCGGCGCTCACCTGGACGACCCCGGCTACCTGCACGCGTTTCGGGACATCGCCCGCCAGTGGCGAGAACTGCGCGCCGAGTTCCGCCGATGGTGGAGCGACACCCGGCGCGATCTTCGCGACGCGTGGCGCGACGGCGCCTGAGCGACGCCGGGCTCGGCACCGTGGCAGACCACCGCGCGGGCACTGTCCACCTGGAACAGATTCAGGGGCCGCGACACCGACCGGTAAAGTCGGCCGATGACGATTCAGCTGTGTGTGCTGTTGTGGGCACGTCCCGGCGCCGAAGAGGCCCTGGCGGCGTATGAGGACAAGGTTCTGGCCCTGCTCCCCGACCACGACGGCCGGCTGGTCCAGCGCGCCCGCACCCTCGGCGGCGCCGACCCGGAGGCCCCGGCCGAGACCCAGCTGATCGAGTTCCGCTCTCAGGCCGGGTACGACGGCTTTCTGGCGGACCCGCGCCGAACCGCTCTGAGCGCCGAACGCGACGCCGCGGTCGCTCGCACCGGCCTCTACCCGGTCGCCTTCGGCCGATTCTCCACGGGTTCAGGTGAGTGACGTGGCGAGGCCGACAACCAGATCAGAATTGCTCGAGGCCGCGGGAGAGCGTTTCGAGCGGCTGGTGAACCTGGTCGATTCAATGACCGCGGAGGAGCAGAACGCGACGTTCGACTTCGGCTCCGATCCCACCAGGAGGGAAGCCCATTGGAGCCGGGACCGGAACGTGCGGGACGTACTCGTTCACGTGCACGAATGGCACCAGCTGCTGCTCGACTGGGTGGCGGCGAATCAGAAGGGCACGGCGAGACCGTTTCTTCCGGAGCCGTACAACTGGACGACCTACGGACAGATGAACGTCGAGTTGTGGCGCAAGCATCAGTCGACCCCGCTCGCGGAGGCGCGGGCAGCGCTTCGATCCAGCCATGAGGACGTGCTGCAGATGATGCAGCAGTTCACGACCGAGGAGTTGTTCGAGAAGAAACGGTTCCCTTGGACGGGTACGACGTCCCTCGGCTCCTACTGCGTGTCGGCGACATCAAGCCACTATGACTGGGCCATGAAGAAACTCCGTGCCCACCGCAAGGCCTTCAGGGCAGCGAAGTAGAGGGCCCTCCTCGTATCCCGGGTGACCCGGCGGAACGCGCGGAGGCCGGCGCGAGGCCCGGGCAGCAGTCCGGCGCCGATCGCCGGCATCAGGGTCACGGCGGCGAAGGCGGCCGGAGGTGGTCAGCCGGGTACTCGATGAACTCGGCGGTGGTCCGCGCGGTGGCGTGGTCGCCGCGCCGGGCGAGATCACGCAGCACCGGGTCGAAGGTGAACCCGCCGTCGGCCGGCAGGGAGAGCTCGCGGGGGCTGACGGGTTCGGGGTGGTCGCCGGGGACGGTGCGCCGCGTACCCGCTGCGGGGTTTCTCTTCAGTCGGTCCGTGCCCGGCCGACTGACCGGGAAGGCCGGGGGAGGTATGCGTGGGTGGAGCGCACAACAGGGGCCGGCGCCGGATGGCCGGTGTCCGGAGCACGACGGATTCGCCATCGGGGTGGATCCGGGCCGCGGTGGCGGCCGTCTACCTGTTGCTCTCCGTGACGAACTTTCTCACGTTGGACGGTTCGGCACGGACCGTGATGACGCTGCTGGACGGCGCCACGGCCGTGCTGCTGTGCCTGACGGCGCTGCCCGCGGTGGTACGCGGATGGCCCAGCGCCCGGGGTGAGTGGCTGGCGCTTCTGCC
The DNA here is from genome assembly GCF_040656595.1 of Actinoplanes sp. NPDC049802. Classification (NCBI taxonomy): domain Bacteria; kingdom Bacillati; phylum Actinomycetota; class Actinomycetes; order Micromonosporales; family Micromonosporaceae; genus Actinoplanes; species Actinoplanes sp. NPDC049802. Next base: position 11,281 of record NZ_JBFAMR010000100.1, on the reverse strand, counting down.
GGTCGCCGACAGTGTGGTGCAGGTGGCGGTGAGCGGGCGGCTGCATTACACGACGTCGCTCATGTTGATGCTGGTCGGTGTCGGCGCGGCGGTGACGTCCCGCCGGATCGCCGCGTCGGTGGGCGTGGCGGGTGTGTCCGGCTGGATCGCGGTGGTGCTCGCGGCGCCGCATCTGCGTGGCCCCGACCTGCGCCACTACGGCCTTCAGCTGATGCTGTCGGTGGTGCTGGGCGCGCTGCTGCACGAGGCCCTGCGACGGCGCCGGCGGCAGTTGTGGCGTGTTCACGAGCAGGTGGTGACGGTCGCGGACCGGTTCGAGCGGCTGTTCCACGCGTCGCCGGCCGGGGTGGCGATCGCGGACGGAGAGGGCCGGGTGGTCGCCGCCAATCCGGCTTTCTGCGAGCTGGTGGGCCGTCCGGAGGCCGCGGTGGTGGGCGGCAGCGTGTCGCCCTACCTGGCCGAGGACGGCGCCCGGGAGGGCAGGCACGAGATCGTGCGGCCGGACGGCGGCGTGCGGTGGGCGTACCTGACGATCGGGCACAGCGACATCGGCGAGCCGGCCGAGTGCGACCGGCAGCGGCGGTCGTGGACGCTTATCCAGCTCCAGGACATCACTGATCGTCATCTGGCTGAGGAAGCGGTGCGTGACTCGCACCGTCTGGTGGCGGCGGTGGCGGCGGCCGCGCGGCGGATCCGCACCGGCGAGGACGCCCGGACCACGATCATCGCGGCGATCCGGGATCTGGCGGACGCCGGCAACGTGTCGCTGCTGGAGCCGGCCGAGTGCGGATCGGTCATGGTGGTGACCGGGGCGGACGGCGCCGATGTGCTCGGCACCCGGATTCCGCTGGACGGATCGTCGATGATCGCCCGGGTGTATCGCAGTGGGGAGCCGCTCTTCCTGGCCGATCCGGCACAGGACGCCCGGGTCTCGCCGTCGTTCCTCGAGCTCGTCGGCGCGAAGTCGATGTTGTGGCAGCCGGTCGTGGTGAACGGCGAGGTCACGGCCGTGCTCGTGGTCGCCTGGACGCGGCGGGTCGAGTCGGTGAGCGACAACCGGTTCCGGGCCGTGGGGCTGCTGGCCGACGAGACGGCGCTGGCCCTGGAGCATGACCGGCTGCTGCGCCGGCTGGAGCGGATGGCGTTCACCGACACGCTGACCGGGGTGCCGAACCGGCGGGCCTGGCAGGACAACATGACCCGGCTCTGCCGGGAGGCGCTGGACACCGGAACGCCGCTGACGGTGGCGATCGCCGACCTCGACCATTTCAAGCGCTACAACGACACGTACGGGCATGCCGCCGGCGACGAGCTGCTGCAACGCGCCGCCGAAGCGTTCGGCGGGCAGCTGCGGGAGGGTGATTTCCTGGCCCGCTGGGGCGGCGAGGAGTTCGTGATCGCGCTGCCGAACAGTGGCCCGGCCGAGGCGGTGGCGGTGCTGGACCGGTTACGGGCGGCGGTGCCGGACGGGCAGACGTGCAGCATCGGCTGCGCCACCTGGTACACCACCGAGTCGGTCGAGCAGTTGTTGCAGCGTGCCGACGGCGCCCTTTACGCGGCGAAGGGCGACGGGCGCGACCGGGTCCGGACAGCCGAGGTGGCGCTCACGGTGTGATGTCGCGGAGCCGGTGGTGCGCGACGCCGGCGGCGGTCAGTTGCCGCGCCACCAGTTCCGGTGAGTGGTCGAGGTAGACGGCGACGTGCTGGACGTCGCCGAGGTGGCAGGCGGCCACCAGCGCGCCGAGGCTGATGGGATCGATCTCCCGGACGCCGGCCAGGTCGAGGACGAGGCAGGACGGCCGGGTGTGCCGGATGGCGTGAATGAGGGCGTGACGCAGATCAGCCGCATGTTCGGCGTTGAGTACGCCACGGAGCTGGATGACAAGGGTGCCGTCGGGGGCGGTGTCGACGGCGACCGTGGTAGCGGTCATCGCTTTTGCCTTCCGTTACCCGGTGGTTCACCGGGGCGTCAAGGTTAGAGCGCCGGGGCGCGCCGGGTCGAGGTGTGACCGGGAATTTCACCTGGTGACGGTACATCGGTCAGGTGGTGGCGGCCGGCTGTCCAGGGGTGCCGGAGCCGATTGAATCATTCAAAGATGATCTTGAAATAGGCGCCGATGCCCGCGCTCGCGAGATCTGAAACGATCCAGAAATTTACCACCGTGAAACCGTTGACGAGGTCGGCACACCGATGCAGACTCCCTGGAAAGCGCTTTCCTCCTGCTGGCTGCATCGACCGGGAGGCGAGCGCTTCGTTCTAGCTGCTCACCGTGTTCGATGAGAAGGAGGGTCATGTGAGTACCCTCGGCGCCACCCGGGCCGGACCCACCCGCAAGCGGGACAACATGGCCGCCCACCTGTTCCTACTACCCTGGTTCGCCGGGCTGCTGCTGATCACCGCCGGGCCGGTGGTGGCCTCGTTCGTCCTCGGGTTCACCGACTACAACCTGATCCAGCCGCCCGAGTTCAACGGCCTGGAGAACATCACCCGCATGATCGGCGACGAGCGGCTGCACCACGCGCTCGGCGTCACCTTCACGTACGTGCTCATCTCCGTGCCGTTGCAGCTGGCCGCCGCTCTCGGGCTGGCCATGCTGCTCGACCGGGGGATGCGCGGGCTGGCGTTCTACCGGTCGGCGTTCTACCTGCCGTCGCTGCTCGGCTCCAGCGTGGCGATCGCGGTGCTGTGGCGGCAGGTCTTCGGCGCCGAGGGACTGTTCAACCAGCTTCTCGGCCTCTTCGGGATCGCCGGCCGCGGCTGGATCTCCGACCCGGACACGGCACTGTCCACGCTGATCGTGCTGAACGTGTGGACCTTCGGCGCCCCGATGTTGATCTTCCTGGCCGGGTTGCGGCAGATCCCGGTCATGTACTACGAGGCCGCCCAGGTCGACGGCGCCGGCAGGTGGGTCCAGTTCCGGCGGATCACGCTGCCGCTGCTGTCGCCGATCATCTTCTTCAACCTGGTGTTGCAGATCATCCACGCGTTCCAGTCGTTCACCCAGGCGTTCGTCGTCTCCGGCGGCACCGGCGGCCCCTCCGACTCGACCATGTTCTACACGCTCTACCTCTACCAGCGCGGCTTCCACAACTTCGACATGGGTTACGCGTCCGCGCTCGCGTGGCTGCTGCTGATCATCATCGCCGCCTTCACCGCCGTGAACTTCTGGGCCGCCCGCAAGTGGGTGTTCTACGATGACTGACCTCAAAGAACGCACCGCGCCCGCCACCATCGTCGTGCCGGCGGGCCCGGTGCGCCGCCGGGGCCGGAGCCTGGCGAAGCACACCGGTCTGGGCCTGCTCACGGTGGTGATGCTCTACCCGGTGCTGTGGATGGTGGTCAGCTCCCTGCGGCCGAACAACGTCATCTTCCGCTCCCCCGGCCTGGTGCTGGACGGCCTGGAGACACAGAACTACGGCGAGGGCTGGAACGCGCTCGCCTCCCCGTTCGGCCACTACCTGCTGAACTCGGCGATCGTCGTGCTCGGCTGCATCATCGGCAACCTGGTGTCCTGCTCGATGGCCGCCTACGCCTTCGCCCGGCTCGACTTCACCGGCAAGCGACTGTGGTTCGCGATCATGCTCGGCACCATCATGCTGCCGATCCACGTCCTGATCGTGCCGCAGTACATCGCCTTCTCCAACCTCGGCTGGATCAACACCTTCCTGCCGTTGATCGTCCCGAAACTGCTGGCCACCGACGCGTTCTTCGTCTTCCTCATGGTCCAGTTCATCCGCGGCCTGCCGACGGAGCTCGACGAGGCGGCCCGCATCGACGGCGCCGGCCACCCCCGCATCTTCGCCCAGGTCATCCTCCCGCTGATGCTGCCCGCCCTGGCCACCACCACGATCTTCACCTTCATCTGGACCTGGAACGACTTCTTCAGCCAGCTCATCTACCTGACCGACCCGGACATGTACACCGTCCCGGTCGCCCTGCGCTCCTTCGTCGACTCCACCGTGGCCACCAGTTGGGGCTCCATGTTCGCGATGAGCGTGGTCTCCCTGCTCCCGATCTTCCTGGCCTTCCTGCTCGGCCAGCGCTACCTGGTCAAAGGCATCGCCACCACCGGAATCAAATAACAGGAGGAAACCGACATGTATCACGGTCTTTCCCGGCGCTCCCTGCTGTCCCTCGGCGTCGGCGCCGGCGCCGCGTCCGCTCTCGCCGCCTGCGGCGGTGACGGCGGCGACGCCGGCGGGGAGATCTCCAAGGACGCGGTCAAGCTGCGTTTCACCTGGTGGGGATCGGACGCCCGGCACAAGCGGACCCAGCAGGCCATCGACCTGTTCACCAAGAAGCACCCGAACATCACCGTCTCCGGCGAGTTCAAGGAATGGAACGGCTACTGGGACAGCCTCGCCACCACGGTCGCCGCCAACGACGCCCCCGACATCATCCAGATGGACGAGCTCTACCTCGCCTCGTACGCCGAACGCGGCGCCCTGCTCGACCTCGGCACCGCGTCGAAGCACCTGAAGACCGACGGCGTCGACCCGGCCGCCCTGGACACCGGCAAGGTCGACGGCAAGCAGTACGCCGTGCCGACCGGTGTCGCCGCCTACTCGATGGTCGTCAACACCACCCTCCTGGAGCAGTACAAGATCCCGGTGCCCGACGACTCCACCTGGACCTGGGACGACCTCAAGCGGATCGGCCTCGAGGTGTCCAAGGCCAGCGGTGGCAAGGTGACCGGCGTACAGTCGTGGGGTTTCGACACCGGCGGCGTGAACATCTGGGCCCGCCAGGCCGGCGCCACCCTCTACGACGCCTCCGGCAAGGTGGCCATCCCGCCGGCCGTGCTGGCCGGCTACTGGCAGTACCTTCTGGATCTCGCCAAGCAGGGCATCGCCCCGGCGCCGTCGGTGACGGTCGAGCGGGCCGGCGCGGCACTGGACCAGTCCGGCACCGCCACCAACACGTCCGCCTTCGGCACCTGGTGGAACACCCAGCTCACCTCGCTGTCGGGGGCCAGCGGCCAGAAGCTGAAGCTGCTCAAGCTGCCGACCAACGGTCAGCCGGCCGCCGCGCAGAGCCCGTACTACAAGCCGTCGATGTTCTGGTCGATCTCGTCGCGGTCGAAGCACCCGGCCGAGGCCGCGCTGTTCGTCGACTTCCTGCTGAACACCACCGAGGCCGGCGAGGTGCTGCTCACCGACCGCGGTGTCCCGTCGAACAGCACGGTCCGCACGGCGATCACCCCCAAGCTCGCCGAGACCGACAAGGCCGCGGCCGACTACCTGGCCTCGCTCAAGGTCGGCGCCGCGCCGCGGGTCACCCCCAACGGCGCGAGCAGCGTCGAGACGATCCTCAAGCGGCATTCCGAAGAGGTGCTCTTCGAGCGGAAGACCCCGCAGGCCGCGGCGGAGTCCTTCATCAAGGAACTCCAGACGGAGATCGACGCGGCCTGAGCCCCGCACCGCCATCCCCCACTTCCAGGAGAGAGCATGAATGCTCGTACCGGGAAAATCTTGAAAGCCTGCACGGCGGCCGCGCTCCTGGCCGCCGCCATCCCCTCGCCCGCAGCCGCGCACCCGCCGCACGGACCACGACTGGAACGCCTGGACCGCGGCCTGGTCGCCGCCACGACGAGCGAAGGCGTGTTCCTGAGCTGGCGGCTGCTCGGCAACGAGGCCACCGGGGCCTCGGCGACCGGCCTGACCGGCCGGAACTTCGACGTCTACCGCGACGGGCGAAAGATCGCCACCGTCACCGACAGCACCAACTACCTGGACCGGGACGGCACCGCGACCTCGAAGTACCGGGTCGGGAGCGCCACCGCCACCCCGTGGGCGGCCGCCTATCGCGACCTGCCGCTGCGCAAGCCCGCGGACGGGGTGACACCCGCCGGGGAGACCTACACGTATGCGGCGAACGACATGAGCGTCGGCGACGTGGACGGCGACGGGAAGTACGAGTACATCGTCAAATGGGACCCGTCCAACTCCAAAGACGTGTCGCAGGTCGGCTGGACCGGGCCGGTCTACATCGACACGTACCAGGCCGACGGCACCCTGCTGCACCGCATCGACCTCGGCGTCAACATCCGGGCCGGGGCGCACTACACGCAGTTCCTGGTCTACGACTTCGACGGTGACGGCCGCGCCGAGATGATGATGAAGACCGCGCCCGGCACCAAGACCATCCGCAACGGCCGGGAACGCCACATCACCACGCCCGGGGCCTCGCCGACCGCGGACCACCGGATGAGCGCGGCCGGCTACTACCAGCACGTCGTGAAGATGTTCCTCGGCTGGCACGAGCATCCGGAGGTGGTCGCCGGGCGCTGGCCGGCCACTCTGGAACAGGCGTTCGGCATCGAGCAGCGGTATCGGTACCCGCTCAGCCGGGCCGACGCCGAGGCGCTGACCGACTACTTCATGGACGTCTACGCGCCGTCACGCAGCGCCCGCAACAATCTGCGCGCCTTCGAGGGGTTCGTCGTCGACGGGCCCGAGTATCTGACCGTCTTCGACGGCGCCACCGGCCGTGAGCTGCAGACCGTCGACTACAAGCCGGGACGCCACGACGACGGCCTGATGTGGGGCGACTACGCGATGGCGCGGATCGAACCGGGCAACCGGGTCGACCGGTTCCTGTCCGGCGTGGCCTACCTCGACGGAAGGCGGCCGTCGGCGGTGTTCGCCCGGGGCTACTACACCCGTACCACGCTTGTCGCGTACCACTGGAACGGGCGGCGGCTGGTCGAGAACTGGTACGCCGACTCGGGCTGGACGCCGATGACGAACCCGTTCAACGACTCGCCGCACGGGCGGGACGGCACCGATCCGGAGTACGGCACGCTCACCACGCAGGGCTTTCACTCGCTCAGCGCCGCCGACGTGGACCTCGACGGCAAGCAGGAGATCGTCTACGGCGCCGCCACCATCGACCACGACGGCGATCTGCTGTACTCGTCGTTCGGCACGCTGCCGTCCGGCGAGCGGGCCCGGCTCGGCCACGGCGACGCCATGCACGTCACCGACATCGACCCGGACCGCCCCGGCCAGGAGATCTTCACGGTGCACGAGGGCGGGACGTCGGCGCCCTACGGCATGGCGATGCGCGACGCCGCCACCGGTGGGGTCCTGTTCGGCACCTACTCCGGGCGCGACACCGGGCGCGGCATGATCGGCGACGTGCTGCCCGGCACTCCCGGCATCGAGTCGTGGGCGAGCATGCCCGGCGGGTCCGAGGCGCTCGGCCTGCACAGCGCCAAAGGCCGGATCCAGACCAACACCATTCCCGGTACGAATCAGAGCATCCGCTGGTCGGCCGACCTCACCACGCAGATCGTCAACGGGGCGCAGACCGTCACCCCGAGCATCGACGACTGGAACCGCGGCCGTCTGCTGACCGCCGAGGGGACGCTCACCAACAACGGGACGAAGGGCAACCCGGGCCTGGTAGCCGACGTCCTCGGTGACTGGCGTGAAGAGCTGCTGGTGCGGACCGCAGACTCGTCGGCCGTCCGGATCCACCTGAGCACCGAGGTGACCGGCCACAAGCTGTACACGCTGATGCACGACCCGCAGTACCGGGTCGAGGTGGCACGTCAGCAGACCACCTACAACCAGCCGTCGTACCCGGGTTTCTACCTGGCCTCGGACACCGACTGGTCGACGGTGCCGCTGCCCGGCCGTCGCTGATCCACCGCGCGTGGGGCGGTCCGCTCGACCCAGCGGGCCGTCCCGCCCCGGCCGAGGTCGTCCGGAGGTCGTGCCCGGCTGGATAGCCTCGACCTCATGTCGAAGGAAACCGTCGAGTTCGTGCCCGGTGAAACCGTCTATCTGCGGCACGCGCAGCGGGATCAGGTGGGACTGCTGCTCCCCCTGCGTGTCGTCGAGGACCGCGGCGACGCGGTCGTGCTGTGGGCGCCGGCCGGCACGCGGGGCTGGCACGCCAACATGCCGGACGGGCGCACGATGGCGCAGACGCCGCTGCCGGAGTGGTCGGCGACCCCGCGGATCCCGGCGCCGCACATCGTCGACCACGGCGTGCTGAGCTGGCATCCGCGCGGCCGGGACTACTCGATCCGCTGGTTCTACCGCACCGACGGCACGTTCTACCGGTGGTACGCGAACCTGGAGGCCCCGCCGGTGCTCTGGCGGGACGGCGGCCTGGCCGGGCTGGACACCGCCGACTGGGATCTGGACGTGGTGATCGAACCGGACCGCACCTGGGAGTGGAAGGACGAGGAGGTTTTCCGGCAGCGGCTGACGATGCCGGAGGCGTACTGGGTGGACGACGAGGAGCGGGTCCGCCGGGCCGGCGAGGAGGTGATCGCGCTGGTCGAGGCGGGCGCCTTCCCCTTCGACGGCACGTGGTGCGACTTCCGCCCAGATCCGGCCTGGCCGTCGCTGCCCACGGAACTGCCGCCCGGCTGGGACCGCCCGCTCCCCACCCGCGACTACGCCGCCACCTGAGCGGTTCGGCCGTCGCAATGAGTGACCGTCATCATGGCCGTTTTTGATCACGGTCCCCGGTGGGCCAACCTTGCGCACCCCGTCTTGCAGAGCGTCGATCTTTAGGGCAGCCTAACCAAGGTAAGGCTAGGCTTCTCGAAGGATCGGCGCTCGATGTACGTCTGCATTTGCTACCACGTTCGCGAGCGTGAGGTTCAGGCTGTCATCCGAAACGGTGCGAGGACGGAGGAAGAGGTTGGGGACGCCTGCGGCGCCGGAACGGGCTGCGGCAGCTGCCTTGACCGAATTTGTGAGCTGATCAAGGAGGAATCCGCGGAGACTCGGCTGCCTATGGTCGCTTAGGGTCACGGGACGCGTACGATTAGCCCCAGTTAGCCATAACTGGGGGTATTTGGCATGCAAGGCGACGCCCGCGTCATCGAATTTCTCAACGAGCAGCTCACCGCGGAACTCACCGCGATCAACCAGTACTTCCTGCACTACAAGATGCAGGAGAACTGGGGACACACCGTGCTGGCGAAGCACACCCGGCACGAGTCCATCGACGAGATGCGCCACGCCGAGATCCTGACCGACCGGATCCTGTTCCTCGAAGGACTGCCCAATTATCAGAAACTGGGCGTGCTGCGGATCGGGGAGTCGGTCAAGGAACAGTTCGAGTGCGACATGAAGATCGAGGTCGAGGCCGTGGACCGGCTTCGGCGGGGCCTCGAGTACATGCGCTCGATCGGAGACGTCACCTCCGCTCGGATCTTCGAGGACATCCTCGCCGACGAGGAGCACCACGTCGACTATCTGGAGACCCAGCTCAGCCTGATCGAGAAGCTGGGCGAGCAGCTCTACCTGCAGAACGTCACGGAGCACCCGTCGCCCTCGTGACCGGTCGGGCCGCCGCCCAGGCCGGCAGCGCCACCTGGGCGGCGGCCACCAGCAAGGCACCCCGACCAGCGGAGACAGGTACGTGGGAAGCGCACCCCGGCTGCGCGTCGCCACAGCATCAGGCCATACCGGCTGCCGCAGGTGCACCAGCAGGGTCTGCGTGCAGCCCTTGATCCAGCGGGACCGCTGCCAGGCCCCGGTTACCGCCGCCTGATTCGCCTCCTCGTATTCATGAGTCAAGTGCAGGCGGTTCCGCTTCCGGCCTGCGTCCTCAGACCGTCCCGGCTCCGCCGGGCCGCTCCTGACGGAGCCGCCATTCCTCCCCGTCTTCAAGCCTTCGGTGACGCGCTCCGGGCTCTCCTCCAGAATCTCCAGACGGTCGCCCTGGTCCCGGTCGCCGGCCGGATAGGACACGGTGATCCCGTTCGGTCCCGGCGGGGCGGTATCCCTCCAGGGAGGCCGCCGTCTCGGTCTCGCCACCCGCCCAGCCGGCGACGGCACTCCGGACACCGCGACTCTGAGCGACATCCGACGTACCCCGCCTTCTTGATCTTGATCTTGATTCTTGATCGTGGAGGAGCGGCACGAGTCGTGATCGGGCGCTGGGCGCATGCGGGGCGGCGGTGCCGGCAGCGCCGGCGGGGCGGCGGTGCCGGCGGTGCCGGCGGGGCGGCGGTGCCGGCGGTGCCGGCGGGGCGGCGGTGCCGGCGGTGCCGGCGGGGCGGCGGTGCCGGCGGGGCGCGGATATGATTCACGGCAGGCGGTGCGCCCGCCCGAGCCCACGGCTGACCGGCCCACGCCCGGTCGTCCACGACGGCCAAGAGTCCGCGACTCAGCGCCGATCGAACCTGCCCGGCGCCGTAATGTCGCCCGTCCGCGCAGGGCGTGGGACTGCTCCGGAGACGACCATGGTTGAGAAGCATCCCCGGCGGACTCCCCGGCAGGACCGGGCCCGCAAGCGGGCCATCCGTGCCCAGGCCGCCCTGACCGGTGTGCGCTATTCGGTGGCCGCCCGTCAACTGGAGGCGACCGGCCTCCAGCCGGGCGAGACCGTGGGCGGCAGTGGCCGCACCATCTATCCGTTCACCGGTGACGAGCAGCGGCAGCGTCTCATCGAGGCCCGTGCCCGCTGGTCCTTCGAGGAGCGGCTGGCCGACACCCGGCGGGCCGGGCTGCTGCCGGACGGCCGGGCGCAGCATCTGGCCGAGCGGTTCCCGTCTGCCGCGCCGTTCTATCACGGTGAGGGCCGAGCCGAGTTGCTGTCGATGCTCTACATGGCGGTGGTGTTCGAGGCGCCGGCGCTGCTGCCGGAGCCGGGTTTCCTGGCGTGGGTGGCCGAGACCGGCGAGGAGACCGCCGTCGACGTGGAGTGCGCCGCCCTCGACCGGGCGGCCCGGGCGCTGCTCGACCGGGAGCCCGGCGAGTTGTGGCCGGTCCTGGAGCATGCCGTGGCCGCCAGCCGTGACGGCGCCGACTGGCACATGCGTCAGGTCGGCATCCGGCTGGCCGCGTTGAGTCAGGTCCTGTGGGCGGCCCATCCCGAGGCGCCGGTCACCGGGGTGGCGCAGACCCTCGACGCCGTGCTGATGGTCGCCGAGGACGGCCACGCCCCCGGCACCCGGGTCCGGCTGCTGGCCACGCCCTTCCAGGGTCTGCGCGCCACGATCGTCGGCGCGGTGTGGGGCGCCGCCGGTCCGCCGGCGGCCTACCGGGTCCGCCGGGAGCGGTCCGGCCACACGCTGACGGTGGCGCCCCACGACCTCGTGGTGTTAGCCGGGCAGGAGCTCCTCCCCCACTGACTCCATCGGCGCCACGTTGCGGAAGACCAGCCCGGCCCGGTCGTCGTCACAGTCCACGACGACGATCTGGCCGGGGCGCAACTCGTTGAAGAGGATCTGCTCGGACAGGGTGTCCTCCAGCTCGCGCTGGATGGTCCGGCGCAGCGGACGGGCACCGAGCACCGGGTCGAAGCCCT
>NZ_JBFAMR010000099.1:0-23027 GCF_040656595.1 Actinoplanes sp. NPDC049802 | reverse complement strand
CATGGGTCCTTCGCAAGAACCATGATCACGCAAGGGCTGCCCTCGTGATCGACCTGGGTCACATCGACGAACCCCGGCAGGTTAAACGGCAAGCTAAGGTCGGCGTCGTTCATGGTGAGGGCGGCGATGCGGGTCAGCGGTTGAGCGAACAGGGCGAGCAGCAGCGCGACCGCACGGTCCCGCTGGAAGAAGGATTTGGCGGGGTCGACCAGGTCGCGCAGCAGTTGGAGACGGTGCGTCTGGGTGATCGTCTCGTGGGCTGCGCTCTGGTGGTAGGGCAGGTGCAGGTGGCGGGGCATGGTGCCGTTCTTGGTGGACCAGACGACGAAGGCTCGGCTGCCTTGCCGGCGGGAGCACGCCGATGCCGTCGATGTCGAAGGTTGACCTGTTCGCGGCGATCCGACGGGACTCCCGCGCCGGCTTGTCCGTGCGGGCGCTGGCCCGCAAACATCAGCTGAGCCGCGCTCGAAGGTGTCCCGGTCGGCAAGATCCGCACTTTCCGGACGAGAGGTCCGAGGTGACGTCTGCGGTGGTCAGGGTTGTGAGGGCGGTGTCGACCTGGAGCGATTCGCCGGAGGAACGTACTGGGGGAATCGTCAGTGGTCGTAGAGCACTACGAAGGCGAGCGCGTGGTCCGGCGCCAAGTAGAGTGCGGTCCACTGCGCGCCCTGCGAGTACGTCTCAGCCCAAGCTTCGCTGTGCAGCCAGCGGGTGCCGTCCGGGACGAACGGGACCAGGGCGGGCCACATCTGGTTCGGTGTTTCGTACTCGTACTTTTCGGAGCCCGAGGGGATGACCGCCGGCACCGGGCGCCAGTCGTACCGGGTGGCCAGCGCTGTCGCATCCTCCGGACGTAGCCGGATGACACCCTGATAGCGCCAATCCGTCGGCCCCGGTACCCGAGAGCAGGGATTGCCGGCGGCGCGGAGCTGCCAGTGGATCTCGGAGTAGTTGCCGATTCCGGGGATGTCCGCCTCGGTCCAGCGCCGGTCGGTGTGAACCGTTGCCTGGCTGGCGGCGATTTGCTCCGGACAGTCGGCTGTGCCGGCGTCGTCCTGCCACGTGCCGACCCCGGCGAGAAGCGACCCGACAACCGCCGCCGCGACCACGGTGCCGCCGAGCGCCGCCAAGAGGACCCGCCGCATCGCCGTACTCTAGCGAGAATCGCACCGCGTCCCGGCGCAGGGTCACAAGACGGACTGGCTCCGCCGGCCGAACCTGGGAGTCCACTCGGGATGCGGCCGGCCGTCGAGGTGCCGCGCGCGGCGAGCGGTCATATCTGCGCGTCCGTCCAGCTCACCGGCGGGCACCGGTGGCCGCTGCAGGTTCTACCGGTCGGCCGTGCCGCGTGTCACCAATGTCAGCATGTCGGCGGCTGCCTGTCGCATCTGCTCGTTGAGGTGGCCGGAGCCGGCGACGCCCGCCCGTGCCGCGGCCTGCGCCGCGCCGAGATCGCTGGGATGCCCGCGGATCTCCCAGCGCGTGTGCAGCAGGCCGGCGAGCACGGTGTTGCGTACGCCGGTGTCCTCGTCCCGGAAATGGCGGTTGACGGCCGTCAGCCGGTCGATGGCCTCGTCCAGGTCGGTAGGGTCGTCACTGATCGGGAAGCGGCGGGCCAGCGCCACCGCCAGCGACGTCTCCCAGTCCCACTGCTCGTCGCCGTCGGCGGAGCCCAAGCTCACCGCCTCACGCCATATCCTGACCGCCTCTGACAGAGCCGCCGGGTCGTCGCCCGCAAAGGCTTGACGTTCGCAGGCGTCGGCCAGGTCGGCAAGGATGTCCGCACGGGCCCGTGGATTGTGTTCGGCGACCGCGGCGTGCCGGAGCGCCCGCAGCGCCAGGTTCAGGTCTGCGGCCTCCTCGTACGCGTCGAACCGATCGATCAACGCGTCGGCGTACCCCCGCCAGTGGATGACCGTGTCGCCGGCCGGCGCGGCCAGCACAGCGTTCGCCCCGGCAGCGACCGCCTCGTCGATGTCACGGCGCTGCCGTCGATCGTGGAACCGTTCGGTCAGTCGGCTGCGCAGTACGCCGGAGGCCAACGACAGCCAGCCGGGCGGGGCCTCCGCGACCGTGGTCCTGGCCAGTTCGATCGCCTCGTCGACATCGGGTTGCCGGTGCACCGCGTCGAGCCGGTCGAGGGTGTTCGTGGTGGGTGGCGGCGTCGGCGGCGGCAACTCGCCGGCGAGGCTGCGGCCGAGGGCCTCGATGCGTCCCGCGAGGACCGGATCGACGGCGGCGACAGCGGTGAGATCCGAGCGCAGGTCGAGCCTCTGGATCCAGAGCACGCTGCGCGCCCGTTCGAGGTGATGCACGGCGGTGTCAGGATCGCCGACGTCCAGGGCGGCGGCGACCGCGTCCGAGGCCAGCCCGCGGGCGGCGGTCAGAGCGCGTTCCCGGGTGGGCCGGCTCGTTCCCAGGTAGGGCATGCTGGTGTGCAGATCGACGGCGACGGTGAAGGCCCGTGCCGCCTCGGCCTGGTCATCGGTTTCCCGGGCCAGTTCGCACCACAGCTTGGCGGCTTCCAGCCGGAGACCGGCTGACGCCGTGGTGCTGTGCGCGGCGTCGCTGAGATGACCGATCGCGGCGCGGGCGTCGTCCGGCCGCTTGTCCCGCCGGTAGCGGTCGGCGAGCATCGTGCCGGTGGTCCAGCGCCGGCCGTGCTCAGCGCCATCGAGCAGCGGCACCGCGCGTACGGCCAGATCGATGGCCTCGTCGAGGCTGTCGTCGTCGCCGAGGTAGCTATAGCGATCGGCGAGAGCCACCGCGAGATCGATCATCTCCACGCCGGCGCGCACGCTGCCGCCCGGCCGCGCCTGGAACATGGCGAGTGCGGTACGGGCGCGGCTGACCGATTCTTGCAGGTCAGTCGGATGGCGCCGCCGCCGGAAGCGGGCCCGGTGCAGGATGCCGAGGTTGGCCTCGGCGCTCGCGGCGAGCTCGCTGCCGGGGCGGGCCGCGGCGACCGCCGCCCGCTGCAGGCGGATCGCCTCCTCGAGATCGGACATCTGTCCGGTGCGCTCGTATCGCAGCCACAGTGCCTGGGCGACGTTCATCTCGAACGCGGGGCGCTGGCCGTGATCGTCCGCGGCGATCGCTGCGGCACGACGGCTCACGTCGATGGCTTCGGCGAGGTCGGCCAGGTCGTGGACATGGCGGTAGCGGCTCAGCAGGGCGATGGACAGGTTCGCCAGCGCGTTCTCGTTGCGGCCCTCGGCGGCGGCGTCGGCGCGGCGCAGGGTGCGGATGGCCTCGTCGAGGTGGGCCAGCACGCCGGTCCGGCCGTACCAGACGAGCTGTGTGCTGCCCAGCGAGCCCAGTGCGATGGTCCGGTCGGTATCGGTGGCGAGCTCGACGGTGTCGTGTGCGGCGATGAGGGCGGCTTGGATGTCCGGGGCGTCACCGGTCTCCTTGGCGTGGTGCCGCAGCGCCGTGACCAGGTCGATTCGCAGGGCGACCCGATCCGGTCCGGTCACCGTCTCCACTGTCTGGGTCAGGGCCGTCGCGGCGCGCAGCGCCGCGCCCCGGCGCTCGCTTTCCAGCAGTCTGCGGGCGGCCCACTGCACCGCCGGGGCGCCCTCGGCGGTTCCGGACAACCGCAGGGCTTCCTCCACGCCCTCGGCCAGCGAGTCCGCGTCGCCGGTCGCCTCGAAGTGCTCGCGGGCGCGCTGGTAGCGGCCGATCGCCGGGGCCGGATCCGCCGGTTCCGCGGCACGGTTGCCACGGTCGGCGCTGACCATGCCGACTGCGGAGGGTCTGTTCCGCTCGTCCAGGTCTTCCGGCCACTGATCGGGATCGGTCATACGTCGGCGGGGCTGTCCAGCTCGGCTCGCGTCCTCCTCCGGCTGTCGGCGAGATATGGGTGATCGATACGCAGGCTGATGGAGTCGGTCACGCCGGCCGGCCGCTCCAGCCGGGACCGGGTCGCTTCCAGGCGGTGGACGAGGTCGGGATGCGCGGCGCGCAGATGGTTGAGGTCGGCCCGGACGTCAAGCACCTGTCCCCAGATCACCGCGCGGCTGTTCTCCAGCAGCACCACCGTGTTTCCCGGCGTGCCGGACGCGGCGAGATGGGCGGCGGCCGCGTCGGCGGCGATGTCGACGGTGGCGGTCAGCAGATCCTCACGGCCGGCCCGGTCGACGCCGTGCCAGGCCAGCACCGAGATCAGGTCGGCGGCCTCGGTGTACGCCCTGGCCGCCCAGCCCCAGTCGTCTCGGCTGGCAGCGCTCGTCGCCAGTGCCCGCAGCGCCTCGAACCGGGTGGCCGCCGGTGCGGTCGGCACCTGCCCCGCGTCCCACCAGGCGTTGACGGCGTCGGCGAGGTCGGACGCGGCGCCGAACCGCTCGAATCGCAGCATCAAGCAGTTGCCCAGGCTGGCGAGGATCGGTGCGCGGGACGGATGGTCGGCGGGAAGCCGGTCGAGGATCGCTCGGCACAGGTCGACGGCTTCCGCCAGGTCGGCGTCGTCGCCGGTCGCCGCGGAACGCAGTCGGAGCGCCGTGGCGAGGTTCGCCTGCGACGGGACGGCACGCTGCGGCTCGGGTGCCGCAGCGGCCTTGCGGCCCGCGGTGATCGCCTGGTCCAGATCGGCCGGATCGTGGCTCCTGGCGTACCTCATGCGCAGGGCGACTCCCAGATTGCTCTGCGCCGTCACCTGGTCGGGGTGGTCGTCCGGCAAGGCCTGCGCGGCGGCGCGGGCGATCGTCACCGCGCGATCGAGATCGGAGATCGCGAGGGTACGGGCGGCCCGCATCGCCAGTGCGTTGCTCAGGGCGGTGAGCCGTGCCCCGAGCATCGGATCCCGCCCGGAGGTGCGCGACACGGCCGTTTCCGCGTGCTCGATGGCCTCGTCGAGATCGGCCGGAGCGCCGCGCCGGCTGTAACGCAGCCGCAGCACGTCGCTGAGGTTCCCCAGCCGGGCCGCATGGTCACCGGAGGTACGGCTCGGCGCGCCGGCAGCGGTGCGGGCCGCGGCCACGGCGTTGTCGAGATCGGCGAGGTCACCGGTGACCTCGTACCGGGCGACGAGCGCGCTGAGCAAGGCGGTCAGGGCCGGACCCGCCTCCTGCGCCGGGCCATCGGTCCGAGTCGTGATCTCGACGGCCGCCGTCGCCACGCTGACCGCCTCGTCGAACCGGGTGGTATCGGGGTCGTGCCGGTGCCGGGCCCGCAGCGCGGTGCTGAGGTTGGTCAGCACCGCCACGCGTGCGGGACTCGTCTCGTCGAGAAGATCCGCTGCCTCGCGGGCCGCGCCGATCGCCGCGTCGGCGTCGGCGACCGCGCCGCGATGCTCGAAACGCAGCCGGGCCGCCACCGCCAGATTCGACAGCGCCGCGGCCCGGTTGGGGTGTCCGGGCTCGGTCGCGTCGACGGCGTTGCGGGACGCTTCGACGGCTCGGTCCAGTGCGGTGAGGTCGCCGGTCTGCTCGAACCGGCCGCGCAACGCCAGAGCGAGGTTGTTCCACATCAACGGCCGGCCGGGGTCGCCGGCCGCGGCGTGGGCCAGTGCGCGCCGTCCGGCCTGGATCGCGGCGTCGGCGTCGGCGAGGTCGCCTCGGCGGGAGTGCCGTTGCTGCAGGACCGCGGCCAGGTTGCTGAGGTGACCGGCGAGGTACGGATCGCCGGCCGGAGTGGCGTCGACGGCCTCCAGCGCGATCTCGACCGCCTCGTCGAGCACACCGGCGTCACCTGTCAGATCGGCGAGGGTGCGCAGCGCGGCACCGAGATTCGACAGGGTTCCGGCCCGGCGCGGGTCGTCTTCGGGGGTGCGGCGCGCCACGTCGCGCATCAGGCTGATGGCCTCGTCGAGGTCTTCCCGGTCACCGTGGCGCTCGAAGCGCATCCCGAGCCCGGCGGCCAGGTTGGCCAGGTGCTCCGGCCGGTCGCCGGCCGTCTCCCGCAGCACCTCGATGGCCTCGTCGAGCGCTCGGGCGTCGCTGGTGCCCAACGCCATCCGTAGTTGCCACGCGGCGCGGTCGGCGGGGCTCGCCGACGCCGGTGGGCCGTCGGTGGCCAGGGTGTCCCGCAGTTCGTCGGGGACGGCGCCGGGTTGTTCCCGTGCCACGATCGCGAACAGTTCGACCGCGAGGTAGAGCGCGGCCATGTCCGTGTTGTTCGAGGCCAGGAAGCGGTACCAGTGCAGCCAGGCGGCGGCATGGTGGGCGGACAGATCGGCGCCGGGGGCAGCCGACGGCCCCCGTGCGGCCGCCAGCGAGGCGTCGGCCTCCCGGACCGCGGCGGGATCGAGCACCAGCGCGAAGTCGGAACTCTCGCTGAACGCGTGCAGCCGGCTGCGGAGGGCGTCGAGTGGGCTCCCGGCTCCGGGCGGCGCGGTGTCGCCCACGGTGATGTGGACGGTCCGTGGCGTGCCGGGTCCGGTCCACGGGACACGGACGAACGCCATCGCGTCGCCGGGACGCTGGGCGGTGTGCCACTCATGGCCGAACTCGTCGATCGCGACCATGATCGGCACGTCCGGCACCGGCGCGAACAGGATCCCCAGGCTGTCTTGCTCGGGCAGCACTCGCGCCGTGACAGCGGAGCCGAGCATCTGACGCGCCTCGGCCGGCAGGTCGAGAACGATCATGTCAGCGGCTGACGGGCCGCCGGCCCCACGGGCGCCGGCCAGCACCAGCGGGGCGGCGAAGCGCCGCGGGCCGGGATCCGGGGCAGCGGTCCGCCGGCGGACGTCCGGCCGGCCCGGCCCGGCGAGGTGGAGGCGGCCGCCGGACAGACGCCAGGTGCGGGCGTGCGGCGGCGCCTCGACGGCGACGGCCGTGCCGGGGGCGGCGGGGCTGCCGGTGAAGCTCGTCAGGCCGGGATCGTCGACCGCGCGCAGGTACGGCAGGAACTGTTGCCGCACCTGCTCCGGATCTTGACCCCTCACCGTGGCCACCCGGCGCAGCGCATCGTCGAGCAGCCGCAGTCCCCGGGCCGCCAGCGGGAGCCCGCACCGCGTCGCGGTCCGCAGCGCCGTCCCGGCCTGCTGCCAGGAGCCGGCGCTGTAAAGGCATGCCCAGGCGTGCAGCAGGTGGGCGTCGAACAGGCGCGGCCATCGCTCGATCATCCGCCGTGACCAGTCTTCCAGGCGTGGGTCGCCGACGCTGAGCAGGTGATATCCGGCCGCGGCGGCGAGGGCGGCGTCGTCCGGCAAGGATGTCAGCGCCTGTTCGGCCAGGACGGCGGCGTGGACCGGATCGCCCTCGTCGAGGAAACCCAGCAATACGTGGGCTTCGCGGGAGGCCGGCTCCAGCCGGCGGCCGTCGACGAACCGCATCGCGGTGCCCGCTGGCGCGGCCGCACACTGTGGGAGGTCATCGCCGGTCGCCCACTGCAGGATCACGTTCTCGCCGGCGGCCGCGGTGTACTCGACCTTCAGGTCGGTGCCCGACGCCCGCAGAACATCACCGTCGACCGGCTCGAAGGAGGGGTCCGGCCGCCACACCGCGATCCAGCCGCTGCCCGTCTGCTGCGGCGCCGTGACCTCGGCGGGACCGCGTACCAGGTGCGCGATGCTTGTCTCACCGGGTGTGCCGTCGACCTGCAGGACCGCACTGAGCGGCTTTTCCCGCGGCACGAACCCGCGCACCAGGTAGACACCCGGGCCGGGGAGGTCCACCGCGGTCAAGTCGGCGGCTCGCAGGACGCCGGTCGCGACGACGTCGAGATTCGCGTCGGACACGTCGAAGACGCCCACGACCGAGCCGTCGGCTTCCGACTCCGGCCCCATCACCAACGCAATCATGATCGGTCCGGGAATCGGGGGCGGATCGTGAACGGCAGGATCGCGTTCGGTGTGTCGATCTGGCGGTAGATCGCGTCCCCGGTGAACCGGCTGTCCGGCGGGTATCCGGCGTCGATCTCGTAGAGGCCCGCGGGAAGGTGCCCACCGCCGGCCTCGAAGACCCGCACCGCGGAGACCACGCCCGGGGCGATCATCGCCCGGGCGGTGACCCGCTCGGGCAGGGGTGCCCCGGGCGGCTCGCACCCGATCCGGAACGGCACCAGCGGCGCCCCTGCCAGCGAGTGCAGCACGCCCTGGCCCGCCCACTGGCCCTCGATGCGAACCGCCTGGGTCGCCTCGCCGACCCGCTCCCAGTCCAGGATGTCCGGCAGGCACATCGCGAGGCTGCTGGCGGTGACCACCCACTGGCCACCCCTACGGCGGGCGCCGAGCCCTTTCAGGGCCGCGATCAACCCTTCGGTGTACGGGGTGACCGCACCGTCGTCGCCGAAAGCCGGGTGGCCCATCGCGGTGGAGAAGAAGACCGGGGCATCGATCACATCGAGCGGCCCGTCCGGTTCCGGGACGTCCACCAGCGGTTTCGGCCGGGAGCCGCTCAGCGCCAGGTCCGGTGGCACCTCGCGGCAGGCGTCGACGAAGTACGCCTGCAGTCGCGGACCGGTCAGGTGCATCCTGGCCCGGATCACGCCGAGGTCCACGCTGTTGGCCAGCACCAGCTCCGGGTCCTCGCCCAGGTCCTCCAGCAGCAGAAGCTGATCGCCGTGCCGCCAGCCGTGCCCGCAGAAGTAGAAGATCGCCACGTTGTCGCGGTCGGTTTCGCACCGGCTCAGCCAGCGGCGGAAGGCGGCGCTGAAGTTGTCGTGGACCGCGTTCTCCACCTCGACCGCAGCACCACCCGGCGCGCGCACCTTCACCGGATGCGGCGCCGAGATCAGCACCTCGACCGTGCCGATCGGCGGATCGCCCGGCTGGCGCGGCACGGTGAGCAACCACTCCGCGATCTCCCGCGCCGACGGCTCCGGGACGGTCACCTGGCCGAGATCGTCGAGAAGCCGGCGCGCCGGACCGATGCCGCGGCCCTTTCCGACGTACGGGTAATGGGCCACCCCGACCACGAAGGCGTGCACTCTCGGGCCGTCGCCCGTGTCCACCTCGATCTCGGTCAAGCCAGCGCCTCCCCGACGCGGGCCGCCAGCCGCTTGTGGAACATCGGCTGCCGGAAGTACGCGGTGTGCGCCCAGGGCTCCTCGGACGGGTAGTCGTACTCCACCGGTCCGGCGAAGACCGGATCAGCCCGGTACGCGAGAACGTCCGCCGGGTCGACCACGTTGATCCAGTGCCGTACCTTCTCCGGGGCGGTCACCCGTGGCGGCACCTGGTCGGCCGGCGGCGTCCGGTCGCTGGCCCGGAACAACGACAGCTCCTCGAAGAGCCCGACCTGCGAACCGACCGTGACGAACACGTCCACCTCCAGGTCGGGCCGGAAATGGCTGAGGATGTCGTAGACGATGTTGCCGCCCATGCTGTGCGCGACGATGACCAGCGGCCCGTCCTGACTTGCCCGGTCCAGGTCGGCGCAGACCAGCTCGACGATCTCGCCGGGCTGCTCGCGGGTGCCACGCGTCGTCAGGTACTCGAAGACGTCGCCGATCAGCAGCGACACGTTCTCGCTGCCCAGTCGGCGCAGCGCGGACGCGGCGAGCTTGGCCGGCAGTCCGAGCTCCTGCTGCCGGAACCGGCGCAGACCGGCGGCCAGCACCCGGCGGCCGAGCCCTCTGAACCGTCCCTGGCGGCCCAGCCGCTCACGGTCGCCGCCGCCGCGATCGGCGTGGCCGGCCAGCCGGTCGAGGTCGTCCAGCACCTGGGCGTCGTCGCGCTGGGCGGCCTCGTCGCCGGCCGCCGGGGCGGTGCCGTCGCCGCACCCGTCGGCCAGCGCCACCGCGTAGTCGGCCAGATCCTCGATCTCGGCGGCGGAGCGGCCCCGCAGATCGGCGACGGTGAACAGGAAGTCGACGGCGTCGGCCGGGGCCAGCCCGGCCAGTGACCGGCCCGGGACACCGCCGACGGCGCTGTAGAGGTCGGCCAGCTCGCCCACGTCCGCGCCGAGCTTCTCGCGCCTGCCACGCGGCAGCGAGGCGTGCTTCCACCGCAGGTGAGCGCCGATGTCGCCCCACATCGGATTGCGGATCTCGGTCCCGGCGAGGGCCGGCAGGGCCCGGGCGATCAGGAACCGCTCGAACAACGCGTCGCGCAGTGCGACGGTCTCCGTGTAAGCCCCCTTCCCCGTCCGGTTGCCGATGCCGTGCACGAAGACCAGACCCATGCACCCTCCCCAGAGGCCCACGACAGATGCATCATTATCTGACGTCGAAACCGGATGGTCCTCCCCCGAACGTAGTGTCGAACGAGCCCTCGCGCCAAAGCCGAACCACAGGTTGGATGGATGCATGACCTCTGAGCTCGCCGGCCCGCTCGGCCCGGACATCGACCGCCGGATGGCGCTGGCCCGCGAGTGGGACGAGCTGGTCGAGCAGGTGCGCGGTCTCGAAGGTTTCGAGGACTTTCTCCGCCCGCCACGGCTGGAGAGTCTGCTGCCGGCGGCCGAGGGCGGCCCCGTGGTGATCCTCAACGTCAGCCGCTGGCGCTGTGACGCCCTCATCGTCGAGCCGTCCGGCGTGCGCGCCGTCGCGCTGCCGGACCTGACCCACCAGGGCGTCACCGACCAGGTGAACGGCTATCTGGGCGCGGTGCAGACCTACGAGACCGAGACGCAGATCTACCAGCAGGCCGATCACGAGTTCGCGGTCGGTGACCGAGGCCCGCTGGCGATGGTCGCGCTGGGCGAGGCCACCGCTCGATGGGGCCAGGCCGGCGAGCGGCTGGAGACGGCGCTGCGCGACTGCCTGCGGTGGATGTGGGACACCTTCGCCGAGCGGATCATGACCGAGTTGGCGCTGACGCCGGTCCCGGAGCCCGGCTCGTTGCCGCGGATCTGGTGGTGCCCGACGGGCGCGCTGACCCTGCTGCCGATCCACGCGGCCGGCCGGCACGACCAGGACGGGAAATCCGTGCTGGATCTGGCGGTGTCCTCGTACACCCCGACACTGCGCGCTCTGGTCGCGGCCCGCCGCGCACCCCGCGCCGCGCCCGGCCGGATGCTGTTCGTCGGTCTGACCGAGACCCCGGGCCGGCGGCGCCTGCCGAACGTCGCCGCCGAGGCCGACCTGATCCGTGACCTCGTGCCCACCGGCCGCCGCGCGATGCTGCTCGAGCAGGGCGCCACCCGCGACCGGGTGCTGGACATGCTGGACGGGCACCCGTGGGCGCACTTCAGCTGCCACGGCGACCAGAACCTGGCCGACCCGTCGCACGGCGGCCTGGCCCTCTACGACGGGATGCT
The DNA here is from genome assembly GCF_040656595.1 of Actinoplanes sp. NPDC049802. Lineage (NCBI taxonomy): Bacteria > Bacillati > Actinomycetota > Actinomycetes > Micromonosporales > Micromonosporaceae > Actinoplanes > Actinoplanes sp. NPDC049802. The sequence goes on along the minus strand of NZ_JBFAMR010000099.1, from coordinate 11,883 downwards.
GACCGTCGCCGACATCTCCACCCGCCGCTTCCACGGTGAGCTGGCGTTCCTGTCCGGGTGCAAGACCGCGGTCGGCGGCTCCGAGTTGACGGACGAGGCGATCACCCTGGCCGCCGCGCTTCACTACACCGGTTACCGGCACGTCATCGCGACCCTGTGGTCGGTCGCCGACCGGCACGCGGCGCAGGTGACCGCCGACGTGTACCGGGGCCTGATCCGCGACGGGGAGTTCGACGCGGATCCCGCCGCCCGCGCCCTGCACGAGGCGGTGCAGAACCTGCGGCGCGACAACCGGGACCGGCCCAGCCTGTGGACCCCGTTCGCCCACACCGGCCCCTGACACGCGCGGTGCCACCGACGCCGGCCGGCACGTGACTCACCGCTCGGACGGGCGCCGGGCGCGGGCCTCGCGCCGGCGGTCGGCGTCGAGAGCATCCCGGATCTCGGCGAGACGTGCGGCCCACCCGGGTCGCGCGGTGCGCAGCGCGTCGACGTCGGCGCGCCGGTCCAGCATCTGATTCCAGAGCACGGTGCGGCCCTGCTCCAGCAGGGCGACAGCCCGTTCCGGCTCGTCGGCCTGAAGGCCGGTGGCCGCGGCGCTCGCGGCCAGTCCCTGCCACCGGCGCAAGTGCCGGTGCTGGGCGGTGGCGTCCAGACCGTGCCAGGCGACCAGGGTGAGCAACTCGATCGCGGCGGACATGCCGGCGACCGCCTCCGGAAGATCACTGGCCGTACGGGACCAGTCGCCCCACGCGGTGGCGGCGAGCGCGCGGCTGGTGGAGGAGGCGACCGGGTCACGCGCCGCCGCCCGCCGGTAGGAGACGGCGAGACGGCGCTCAGCGGGATCGTCGCGGTACGCGGCCCGGACCCAGTGGGCTCGGCCCAGCTCCGTCAGCGGGCCGGCACGCTCCCGGTGCTCGGACGGCAGACGCTGCCGGGCCTGCTCGGCCAGTTGGATCGCCCGGTCCGCGGCGGTGGGCGAGCCCAGCTCGGTGGCCACCGTTCTCATCAGGACGGACAGGTTGAGCGCGTACATCGGCCAGTCCGGATCGTCGTCCGGGGTGGCCGTGAGCGCCTCGTCCAGCAGCGCGCCGCCCCGGGCCAGGTCGGCCCGGTCGCGCGTCACCTCGAACGTCTCGAAGTGGGCCAGCCCGAGGTTGTTGAGCATGCCCCGGCGTTCGTACGCGTCCGGGGCGGTGTCGCGCAGGCAGTGGGTGCCTGCCTCGACGGCCCGGGCCAGGTCGGCCGGGTCGGCGCTGACCTCGTACCCGACCCGCAGGGCCACCGCCAGGTTCGACACCATCCGGGCGAGGTCGGGGTCGTCGTCGGCGGCTACGGCAACCGCCTGCTCACCGAGGTCGACGGCCTGTTCGATGTCGGCGGGCCGGCCCAGGCGTTCGTAGCGCAGGCGCAGGGCGTAGCCGAGATTCGACAGCCGCTGAGCTTGCCGGCGATGCCCGGCCGGTGTCGCCTCCACGGACCCGCGGCCGGCCTCGATGGCCTCGTCCAAGTCCCGCTCGCGGCCGAGGTGCTCGAAGGACATCCGCAGCGCGTTGCACAACCGGGACAGGTGCACCGCCGCCGGCGCACTACCGGTCTCGCAGGCCGCCAGGTCGGCTCGACTGCGCGCGATCGCCGCGTCGAGATGGGTGAGGTCGCCGGTTTCGAGGTAACGCAGCTGCAGCGCGGCGGCGGGCGCAACGGCCATCGTCACCTCCGCCTTCCGGTTTCCGGGACCGACGCTGTTTCCGGCCCTGCTTCCAGGATGAAACCGTTCTCCGCCTACCAGGGTGCCTGCGATGTCAAGATGCCCATCGTCACCGCCGCCGGCTCGCGGCCGGGGCCGGTATCGGGTCGCACGTGCCCCACGGGCACGGCGACATCGGCCGGTTTTCGTCTCGTCGGCGGCGCCCCGCGCCGTTGTGATCTTCTCGCTAAGCATGTCGTGGTGGGCGGCCGATGAGAGTGATGTGTGGGTGGCGGGGGCAGCCGCGGCCCCTGACCTGGAGGACCCTGTCGATGGCCGAGGCCCGGCTGCCACAGCGTGGCAGTAGTCCGATCGCCCGGTGGTTCGCCGATCTGCCGGTCGCCGTGAAGATCTTCACGGCTGTCGGTGTGGTCGCGGTCGCGGCGGCTGTCGCCGGGGTGCTGGCGATCAGCAGCCTGGCGGCCGTCTTTCGCGGTAGTGAGGCGATCGTCGAGGACAACCTGGTCCCGGTCGTGAAGCTCGCCAAGGTTCGTGCCTCGGCGCTGGGCGTACGGGTGGCGATCCGGGATGTTGCTCTGCTGTCGGACAAGGACCAGGCGGTGGCCAAGCTGAAGGCCGCCGACGAGGCGCTGGCCGAGGCGCTGGCCGCGTACCGTCCGGTGGCCGCCGACCCGGCGGCGATCGACTCGTTCAGCACCCGGTGGCAGGAGTACACCGCCCTCCGTGACGAACGGCAGGTTCCGGCGGCCCGGGCCAACGACTACGAGGCGTTCCAGGCACTCGCCGGCAGCACGTTGACGCCGCTGGTGACGGCGGCGCTGGCTGATCTGCAGAAGTCGTCCGACGCCGAGCAGGCGGAGGCCGACCAGCGGATAGCCGATGCCGGTGGTCGATATCGCAGCGCCCGTACCCTGCTGATCGTCGTGCTGGTGGCGGGGGTGCTGGTCGGCGGGCTTGCCGCCGCCTACACGGTGGGACGCATCGTACGGCCGCTGCGGCAGGTCAGCGGCGTGTTGTCGGGCCTGGCCGACGGTGATCTGACCCGCAGCACGGCGATCGCGAGCCGGGACGAGATCGGGCAGATGAGCCGCGCCCTGGACACCGCGGTGCAGCGGCTGCGCCAGACGATCACCACGATCGGCGGTTCCGCGCTCACCCTGGCGGGCGCGTCCGGAGAGCTGTCGACGGTGAGTGCGCGGTTGCAGACCGCGGCGGCGGACACCGCCACGCGGGCGGTGTCGGCGTCGCGCGCCTCGGAGGAGGTCAACAGCGGCGTGCAGACGATCGCCGCGGGCGCTGAACAGATGTCCGCGTCCATCGCGGAGATCGCTTCCAGCGCGGGGCAGGCGGCGGAGGTGGCGCATCGGGGGATGTCCGTGGCGCAGCGCACCACCGCGCAGGTCGCTGATCTGGGTGCTGCCAGTGTGGAGATCGGTGAGGTGGTCAAGCTGATCACCAGTATCGCCGAGCAGACGAACCTGCTGGCGCTCAACGCCACCATCGAGGCCGCGCGTGCCGGCGAGCTGGGGAAGGGCTTCGCGGTGGTCGCCGGGGAGGTCAAGGAGCTGTCCCAGCAGACGGCCCGGGCCACCGAGGAGATCACCGCGCGGATCAACGCGATTCAGACGTCGAGCCACTCCGCGGCCGAAGCGATCGGCGAGATCACCGAGGTGATCCAGCAGATCGGGGACTTCACCACCACGATCGCCTCGGCTGTCGAGGAGCAGACCGCCACCACCCAGGAGATGAGCCGCTCGGTGGCCCGGACCGCCGGCAACAGCGGTGAGGTCGCCGTCACGGTCTCCGACGTCGCGCAAGGCACCAACTCGACCGCGGACGGTGCACGGTCCACCCAGCAGGCCGCCGTGGACCTGACCCGGTTGTCCGGGGAGCTGAGTGCGCTCGTCGGCAGCTTCCGCCACTGAAACCTGCTGGGCACCGGCACCGGCACCGGAAAGACCATGCTCGTCCGGATCTTGATGCGTACCCGCACCCGGGGCCGCCGCGGAGGCAGGACCGGGTCAGCCCCTCGGCCCGGCGGCCGAAGCCCGGTCGGCGGCCCGGCGTGCGCGGGAGCGCCGCACCGCCGCGGCCACACCGTTGATGGCCGCGGCGTTGATCAGTGCCCCCACCACGACGCACAGGACGAGCCACCAGAAACCCTGCACGATGTTGAGCACCGGGATCGTCAGGAGCACCCCCGGCATGGTCAGCGGGAGCAGAATGATCTCCGGCATGCTGTAGGTGGGGCCTGCCGACTGCGCCTGCTCGATCACCTCGGACACCGCGATGTAGGTCGTGACCACAGCGACCAGCGCCAGGTAGATCCGCGAGACCCAGGTCCCGACAAGCCAGCGAGCGATTCTCATGGCGATCATGGTGCCACCTCGACGCCATGATCCTCGGGCCGGCGAGGGCGGTGCCGGCGGTGTGTCCTCGCCGCGTCTCTGTCGCCTGTTTCAGCGCCGATCGGATGCGACGGTGCGGTGCGGGGCGCCGAACCAGCGGGCGAGGTGGTGGTTCAGGTCCTGCTGGTCGTCGCCGAGCCAGGCGATGTGGCCGTCCGGGCGCAGCAGGACGGCCGGGGCGTCCAGGTCCGCGGTGGGGTCGGCGAGGTGGTCGACCCGGTCGTACCAGCCGGCGGTGCTCAGTCGTTCGGTGCGGTCCAGCAGCAGTCCGCGGCCGTGGTGCAGCAGGTCGTAGAGGCGGCCGTCTTTGACGGCGATGTCGGGTTGGCGGCGGCCGAGCAGATCGGGGCCGGGGCCGAAGTCGTAGCGGATGCCGATGGCGGTGATCTTCTCCATCAGGTGGCGGTTCACCTGGTCGATGTCCATCAGTTCGGTGAGCAGCCGGCGGACGGCCCGCGCGCCCGGCGTGTCGGACAGCAGTTCCATCTGGGCACGGGTGTTGTCCAGGACGTCCGCGCCGACCGGGTGGCGTTCGGTGTGGTACGTGTCCAGCAGGGTGCCGGGGGCCCAGCCGCGGATCTGGGCGGCCAGTTTCCAGCCGAGGTTGACGGCGTCCTGGAGGCCCAGGTTGAGGCCTTGCCCGCCGATGGGTGGGTGGATGTGTGCGGCGTCGCCGGCGAGCAGGACCCGTCCGGTCCGGTAGCGCTCGGCCTGCCGGGTGGCGTCGCCGAAACGGGACAGCCAGCGCGGCGAATGGATGCCGAAGTCGGTGCCGGCGATCGTACGCAAATGGTGTCGGAGATCGTCGAGAGTGGGTGGCTGGGTGCGGTCGCTGACCCCGGCGACGGGCAGGATGAGCCGGTAGAACTCGGGACCGACGGGGGTGAGGGTGAACCGCCGCTCGGTTTCGCGGAGGCCGGCGACCGTGGCGGCGATCTCGTGCGCGGGCACGCCGGCCCGCACTTCGGCCATGAGCGTCTCGTTCTGCGAGGGTACGCCGGGGAAGCCGACGCCGAGCAGCCCGCGGATCGTGCTGCGCCCGCCGTCGCAGCCGGCGAGATAGCGGCAGCGCAGCCGTTCGCCGGTGCCGAGTTCGACGGTCACGCCGTCGTCGTCCTGGCGCAGGCCGGTGACCGCGCAGCCGCGCCGGATCCGTGCGCCGAGGGCGGTCGCGTGCTGCTGGAGCTGGTCGACGACGACCGGCTGAGGGATGCCGAGCAGGTAGGCGTACGCGGAGCCGAGGCCGGTGGGCGCGGGTTTGTCGATGGCGGCGAAGAAGCCGGCGGCGGGGCGCCGTCGTCCGTGCGGCAGGAGCCGGTCGAGCAGGCCGCGCATGGCCATCAGTTCGAGGCTGCGGATGTGCAGGCCGACGATGCGCGCCGACGATGCGGGTTCGGTTTCCTTTTCCAGGACCATGACCGGTACGCCGTGCAGGCGCAGTTCGGCGGCGAGCATGGCGCCGGTGGGCCCGCCACCGGCGATGATCACGTCGGTGGTGGTCGGGGAGAATCGCATGGCAGTGCCTTTCGGGAGTGCCTCGACGGGCGCTCCCGGCGACGGCTGCGTCAGTCGCCCGGCCGTGACGGGATGGGGAGCACCCACGGCGTTGCAGCGTTCATGGGTCTCACCTCCTCTGCCTGTGTCACGGACACGTGCAAGTTACCACCGTGGCGCCGGCCCGTGTCGGCGCCACGGCGCGGCCGGGCCGGTTGCCCGCGGTCATGGGCGGGTGGCCGGCACACCGGCCTTCTCGGCCGGCGCCGGGGCGGGCCGGCGCCGGTGCAGCAGGACGGCGGTGACCACACCGGCGACCAGCCCCCAGAAGGCGGCGCCGATGCCGGCGATCGTCATGCCGGAGGCGGTGACCACGAACGTCACCACGGCGGCTTCGCGTCCGTGCGGCTCGGTGACGGCGCCGGCCAGCGACGACCCGAGCGCCGGGATCAGGGCGAGGCCGGCGACGGCGATGACCAGCACCGGCGGTGACAGCAGGACCAGCGCGGTGGCGAGCCCGGCGCCGAGCCCCAGGGCGAGTTGCCCGCAGCCGAGGGCGACGGTGGCGGTCCACCGGCGGCCCGGGTCGGGGTGGGTGTCGGGCCGGCGGTCAGCGCGGCGGTGATCGCGGCCAGGTTCAGCGCGTGCCCGCCGAACGGGGCGGCCACCGCGGTCGCCGCGCCGCTGGCCACGAGCACGCGGCGCAGCGGCACCGGGTAGCCGTAGGTGGCCATGACGGCCATTCCGGGAACGTTCTGTGCCGCCATCGTGACCAGGAACAGCGGCACCGCCAGGCTGACCAGGGCGGTCGGGTTCAGCTCGGGCACGGTGAACACCAGCGCCGGGCGCAGCGGCGCGCTCGACAGGTCGCCGTCGACGCCGTGGACGGCGATCGCGGCGATGGCGGCGGCCAGCGCGCCGGGCACCGCCCACTGCCGCGCGAACCGCATCAGCAGCAGCCACGTGAGCACGACCGGGATCGCCAGGGCGGGCACGTCGATGACGGCCCGCACCGGCGCCGTGCACAGGTTGAGGATGACGCCGGCGAGCATGGCCGCGGCGATCGGGCGCGGGATCGCGTCGATCGCCCGCGCCAGCCACGGCACCAGCCCGGCCAGCACGATCAGCACGCCGCAGACGGCGAAGGCGCCGACGGCGGCCGGGAATCCGCCCGGGACCGTGCCGGTGGCCACCAGCAGGGCGGCGCCGGGCGTGGACCAGGCGATGCTGATCGGCATCCGGTGGCGCACGCTCAGCCCGATGGCCAGCACGGCGATGCCGGTGCAGAGCACGAGCAGCCCGGACGCGGCCTGCCGGGGGCCGGCCCCGACGGCCTGCAGCCCGGCGAGCACGACGGCGAACGAGCTGGCGTAGCCGACGACGGCGCTGACCAGGCCGGCCAGCACCGGCTGGGCGGTGTCCCACCGCGGCATCCCCACCATCGCCTCCCCCGGCCACCGGCGCGTTCCGTAAACGGAACGAGTTGTCGAGTGCCAAACTAGCCGCATGGACGGGGAGCGGACAAGCGAAGCCGGCCGGGCGGTCGGGCAGCGTGTCCGCCGGCTGCGGCTGGAGCGGGGCACGTCGCTGTCGGCGCTGGCCCGGGCCGCCGGCATCGGAAAGGCCACCCTGTCCGGCCTGGAGCACGGCACCCGCAACGCCACCCTGGAGACGCTGCACGCGGTGGCGGGGGTGCTCGGCGTACCGGTCACCACCCTGCTGCTGGAGCCGGGCGCCCCGCCCGAGCAGATGGCCGAGGTGCAGGGGTCGGCGGTCACGCCGACGCTGATCGAGGTGTTCCGCGAGCCGGGCGTCACCTTCGAACTTCTCCACCTTCGGGTACGCCCGGGCGTGTCGCAACGGTCGCCGGCACACGCGCCCGGCGTCACCGAGCACCTCACCGCCGTCACCGGTGTCCTGCGTGTCGGCCGCGCCGAGGAGCCCGTGATCGTACGCCCCGGCGAACACCACTCCTGGCGTGCCGACGCCGCCCACATCTACGAGGCGCTGGGTGACGAGCAGGCCACCGCCGTGCTGCTGATCCGCTCGCCGGGCGCCCCCTGACGGGCCGGCGCCACCACCGAACCCGGACACCTGCCGCTCCTGAGCGGCGTCACGTCGCCGGACGGGGCCTCGTTCGCCGGTACGCCGGCGACCCCGCCGGCCGCGGCGTGCTCAGCGCGATGCGGCCGCCGCGCTGAGCACCTGTACGAGCTGCGCCGTGCTGGGCACCCGCCCGGAGAGCACCACCTGCTCGTCGACGACCAGGCCCGGCGTGTTCATCACCCCGTAGCCCAGAATGCCGGGGTAGTCGGTGACGGCGCTGATCCGCGCGTCCAGACCGAGTTCGGTCAGCGCTTCGCGGGTGCGGGCCTCCAGCGTGTGGCAGTTCGCGCAGCCGGAACCGAGAATCTTGATGTCCATGACGGTCGCTCCTACAGAATTGCGTTGAACAGATAGCCGGTGATCAGGATCGCGGTGGCCACGACACCGGTGAACGTGGCGAGCAGCTGGGGTTTCAGGACGCGGCGCAGCAGGATCAGCTCGGGCAGGCTCAGCGCGACGACGCTCATCATGAACGCCAGGACGGTGCCCATCGCGACGCCCTTGGCGTGCAGCGCCTCGACCAGCGGCAGCACCCCGGCGGCGTTGGAGTACAGCGGCACTCCGAGCAGCACCGCGACCAGCGGGGCGAAGGGGTTGCCGGCGCCGGCCCAGCGGGCGAAGAAGTCCGCCGGCACCCAGCCGTGGATCACGGCGCCGAGCCCGATCCCGGCGAGCAGGTACGGCCAGGTCTTGCGCAGGATCTTGCCGACCTCCTCGCGGCCCAGCGCGATCCGGTCGTCCCACGACAGCCGCTGCCCCGGTGCCACCGGCACGCCGCGCAGGGTGGTGGCGTACACGAACGGCTCCACCCAGTGTGGCGGGCAGATCCGGCCCAGCACGTATCCGGCGACCGTGGCGATCACCAGCCCGGACCCGACGTACAGGGCGGCGATCTTGAAGCCGAACATGCCGTAGAGCAGCACCACCGCCACCTCGTTGATCAGCGGGCTGGCGATCAGGAACGACAGCGTCACCCCCAGCGGCACCCCGGCGGCGACGAACCCGATGAACGCCGGCACCGCCGAACACGAGCAGAACGGCGTCGCGATCCCCAGCCCGGCCGCCGCCACGTTGGCCACCCCCTCACGGCGGCCGCCCAGCAGGGCCCGGGTCCGTTCCAGACTCAGGAACGAGCGCGCGACCGTGACCACGAAGATGATCCCGGCCAGCAGCAGCACGATCTTCACCGTGTCGGCCAGGAAGAAGTGCACTCCGCTGCCCAGGCGCGAGTCCGCGTCCAGGCCGGCGACCCGGTACACCAGCAGATCCCACAACGGCGTGTTGCCGAGGTACGCCAGCAGCCAGGCGCCGGCCACGGCGGCGACCACCGTCACCCGGCGCGACCCGCGCCGGCCCGGGGATGCTTCCAGCGCGCTCATCGCGTACCCACCGGCCGTCCGGCGACGGGCAGCGCCGCACGCAACCGGGCGCCGGCGTCCTCGGTCAGGGTGTAGTCGATCCAGCGGCCGCGCCGGCTGGACCGGACCAGGCCCGCCTCGCGCAGCACCTTCAAGTGGTAGGACAGCAGATTGCCCGGCACCGCGGCGATCGGCTGCAGATCGCACACACACCGGGTGCCGCCGTCGGCCAGCGCCGCCAGCAGTCGCCACCGCACCGGGTCCGCGACCACCGCGAGCAACTGCGACGCTTCAACCCCGCTTGCTTCAAGCCTGATTGAACTGTCCATGTCGCCAGCCTCACGCCGCCGGCCCGGCGACGGTCAGAGCCCAACGGCCCCACCCGCCGGACCACCGTCCCGTACCGCCCGAGAACGGTTCGCGTCGAACCCGTGCCGTCGCCTTCCGCCGCGGGCACCTACTGTTTCGCCGTGGACCTGGACGAGTATCAGCGTGGCGCCCTGCGTACCGCCGCTTCGCGGGACAAGAAGAACGAGCTGTTGCATCTGGTGCTCGGCCTGGTCGGTGAGTCCGGCGAGGTGGCGGAGAAGTTCAAGAAATGGGTACGCGATCTCGACAGTGACGAGACGCGCATCGACCGCGCCGACATCGCCAAGGAACTCGGTGACTTGCTCTGGTACGTCGCGGTGCTCGCCGACTACCTGGACCTGTCGCTGGACGACATCGGGGCCGCCAACCTGGCCAAGCTCGCGAGCCGCCAGACCCGGGGCGTGCTGGGCGGCAGCGGCGACGACCGCTGACCGGCAGGCCGGCGGCGCGGTGGCCGGCCGCCCGCGCCGGTGATCCGCAGACCCGTCCGCCCGTTCCCGCTCGCGGTGCAACCTTTCGCGCCGCTGGCGAGTAGAAGGGGTGATCAATGAGACGGGAGGCGTGGTGGTCCGTTCCGACTGGGAAGACCAGTTCGTCGAATATTTCCGGGTACGGGCGCAACCGCTGCGCCGGCTCGCCTATGCGCTGTGCGGGGACTGGCACACCGCCGAGGACCTCGTGCAGCTGACCTTCGTCCGGCTCTACCGGCGCTGGCCGCGGCTGCGCGACGAGTCGGTGGACGCCTACGCCCGCAAGGTGGTGGTCAACGCGTTCCTGACCCACCGGCGTGACCGGCGTCGCGAGGCGCTGATGGCCGCGCCACCCGAGCGGGTGGCCGGCGGCGCCGACCCGGCCGAGAGGCTGGCGGTCCATCAGGCGCTGGCCGGCCTGGCGCCCCGGCAGCGGGCCGCGGTGGTGCTGCGCTATCTGGAGGATCTGCCGGTCGCCGAGGTCGCCGTCCTGCTCGGCATCACCGAGGGGACGGTCAAGAGCCAGACCGCACGAGCCATTCAATCCATGCGTACGGCGTTGCACGGCGCCGCGCTCACCAGGGAGTAGCCCATGCACGAGGCTGACATGCATCAAGCGCTCAAGACGTACGCCACCGACGGCGAACCGCCGTTGGCCCTGACCGCCGCCGGTGTCCTGACCGCGGGCCGCCGTTCGCGCCGCAACCGGCGGCTGGCCGGTGTCGCGGGCGCCGGGCTCGCCATCGTGCTCGCCGGGCTGGCCGGTTTCGTGGTCCACGACAACGCCACTCCGGGCCGGCGGACGCCGGTGGCCGGCCCGGAGTTCGGCGCGGCCGGACCCTGCCCCTTTCCGCCGGGCGCCCGTCCCCCCGGGACGATCGCGGCCGACGAACCGCTGTCACCGGAGCTGGCCGACTGGGCCGCCACCAAGGTCACCTGCTATCTCAACGAGGAACTGCCGCGCCTGCTGCCGTCCGCGCGGTTCGCCCCGATGCCCGGCGTGCCGGCCGGCGCGCTGATCGCGTTCAGTCACGGCGGTGAGCCCCCGTGGGGCAACCGGGTGGACGCGCTGGCCCTGATCCGCGACGCCGCGGGCACCGGCGACCTGACGGTGATGGTCGGTGTGGCGGACCGGTCGGCGGGCGCCGAGGCCGCGGACGCGTGCCGGCGCACGCAGGTGGGCGAGTGCACCGTGCGCAACGGCCCGGACGGGGTGACCGTGACCGTGGGCACCGAGGCCGACGGCACCCCGGCCGACCTGCCGCGCACCTGCGTCGTGCGGGTCTACCGGGGACACAGCGAGATCTACGTCCAGGTCTCCAGCACCGATCAGCAGGCGGTCGACGGCGGCGCCCCGCGCAAGACCCGCCCGGAGCCGGTCCTCACCGAGGACCAGGCCGTCCAGCTGGCCCTCTCCCCCGAGCTGTTCCTGTTCCCCTGAGTGTGCCGTTCCCTCCGGGAGCGACTGTCTGTCGACACGTCAACCCTGGGCCGACGCGGCACCCGCGTCGCGGGCGAGAGCGTCCGTATGACCATGTCCCGGACGGAGCCCGTGGTCTTCTTTGTCCGGCTGGCCGCAAGTGACGTTTCAGGGCTGGGAAGGCGGCCCTGACCCTGCTGGCCAAATCGCCCGCCCCGCCCGCCTGCACGCCCGCTCGGCGGGCGGGGCGCACAGCGCACCGACGGTGTGCCGCCGAGCCCCGCTGTGACACTCGTGAGCGACCACGCCAGGCCCACGTGCCTGCCGAATCGCTCAGCCCCGTCTGCCCGCCGGGCGGGCGCCCACAGCACACCAACGGTACGTCCTGGCGCCCCGGCGTCCTGGCGTCCTGGCGTCCTGGCGTCCTGGCGTCCTGGCGTCCGGTGGGCGGAGGTCGGAGGGCCGGTGTGCAGGGCGATGTGTGCTCGGAGAACGTGACACCCGTAGTGGGTGTGACGACACCCGTTGCGGGTGTCACGTCTGCGGAACA
>NZ_JBFAMR010000098.1:0-24009 GCF_040656595.1 Actinoplanes sp. NPDC049802 | reverse complement strand
GGGCTTTTCGCCGTTTCCGCTAGTGTGCAACGCCCTGACCTGCGACACGATCCCGCGGACCAACCTCAAACCGCGATTATCTGTGGAACCCCGGCTGATGTGCCGGGACTGGCATCTGGCCCAAGACCTAACCCAGCAGACCTTCGCCAAGATGTACGCGGCCTGGTCCCGCATCCGCACCGGCACGAATCTGGAAGCGTACAGCCGCAAGGTCCTGATGAACCTGGTTTTTGACCAGAGCAAGCGGCGCAGCGCCTCCGAAGTCGTCCTGGCCGAACTGCCGGACCATGTCGGCCCGGGGAATGGAACGCCGGAGCTGCGTCTCACGCTGGTCGAGGTGCTGGCCCAGCTGAGCGTCGAGGATCAGGCGGTGCTGGTGTTGCGGCACGCCGAGGATCACAGCATCGAAACCGTCGCCATGATCCTCAATGTCTCCGTGTCGGTGGTGAAGATGCGCAACGCTCGGGCGCTGGCCCGCCTGCGCGCCATGCTCGGCGACGACTTTCGTGTCACGGATTAGGAGCCGAACCCCGTTCCGTACAGTTGCGCCACCGGTCATGAAGTTCATTCTCAACCGCGACCCGTTGCTTTCGAGCGCGTTCGTCACCGCACGGTCCTGTCCGTGGCACCAGTAGCCGCCGTGCGTCTTCGCTGAGGCATGATTCCTGGCGGCGTTGGAACACATGCTTCTCGGCATGACAAAGCGAGGCACACGGTCTGGAACTTCGGTTGCCTCTGCCGTGTACGGCGTACGCCTAACCAGGTGGGGAAGTCATCGCCACTCCCGGAGATCGGTAGCGGTCAGTCCTACCAGGGCCGTCAGGTCTCGGAGGACCTGACAGGACGGCCGTACAGCGGGAGGGGCCGCACCAGGGCGGGTGTTCGATGCCGGGGATCATGATCCGGGACCTTCCGATCATGGGCCTGACCATCGCTGTTAGCTAGTCAGGGCCACCTGACAGGGGTTCCGGTGTATGCACGTGGTTGGGGCTAGTACGCGCAGGCGTAGATGCAATCCCGGGTGATCTCCAGCGCGTTGAACCTGTCCCATTTGAGGGCGAAGCCCGGGAAGTCGTTGAGGTCGCGCTGCCTCGCCTTGCCAGTCCTGATCAGGTTGCCGGTGGCGTCGCGGTAGGCCAACCCGGTGATGCCGGCCGGGTCGCCCTTCGCGTCGACCAGGTTCAGCAGGGTCGTACTCACCCGGGTGAGTGCTCCGGATCGCCCGAGGTGGTCGCCCCGGGGCTCGGGATCGAGCTGCGGTGTCGGCGCGGTGGGTGAACTCGTGCAACGCGCCGGCCGGGTGAGGCAGGCCGAGTTCGCACCCTCAGCCGCAGCCCGCTGATCCAATTGCCGACCCGTGGGTTGAGTCCGGTCAGTTCGGCGACCTGCGCGAGATCGGTGGCGGTGCCGTCCTGTTCGAGGCCATCGGTCCACGCCTGTGCGGGCAGGGCGGCGATCGCAGCCTCGTCAGCGCCAGTGATGGTCCGCCCGAAGGTGAACGTCACCGCGCCACAGCCGCTTCAGCTGCGCGACGTGTTCGAGTAGTTCGTGGGTGGCGTCGGCGGCCTGAAGCTTTCCGATTGCCGCCACGCCGCCCCGCCCGAACATCAACGGCTTCTGGTCTGACGTGGTCCGGGCGGCAAGCGACTCCACCGCCTGTCGCATCCCGGTAATCCTGGAGGTGCGAATTCATGACTTCCTCCCGCATGGACCCCGAGGAACTAGCCGTTCAGGTCAAGGTCGCGCTGGTGCGGCAGTCGCTGGAGGATCCGGAATACCGGCGACTGGCGCTGTCGGACCCGAGGCGCGCCATTCGCGCCAACCGTTTCGTCGGCACGGCCGCCGACGAAATCTCGCACGAGCTGCGCTTCCGCGTCGTCGAGGAGACCCCGATCCTGCAGCGCCTTGGGGGTATCGATGCCGGACCAACAAGAAGGGGCGAGCCGGAAACGAGCGGCGTAGGGCTGCTCGATTTGACGGCGGCGCGGTCGATTCAGCGTAAGTCGATCTCGACTTGTTCCGCAGTGAGAAGGTCCAGCAGATATTGCAGGGAGACAGCGGTGGCCAGCCGGCGTCGGTCGTAGCCGTCCACCAGGTGTTGCCGGGCGACGTCGGAGTTGTGCCAGGTCAGCCGGAATGGTATCCGCGCGCCGAAGCCGCCGTGGAGACAGTCGTCGAGGGCGTCGAGGTTCCACCCGAAATAGCCACCGGGGCCGTTGATCGCCTCACCGATCGCGCAGTAGAACCCTTCGATGTCGGTTACGAACCGGCCGTCGAGATCATACGTGGCGCCGGCGGGCCGGTCCGGCCCTGCGGGCACACGGCCGAGAGCGATACCAGCCCAGTGGTGACGAAGTTCCCGGTCGTAGCCGGCCCACAGATTCTTCTCGGCCGGTCGGCCGGTGCGCCAGTGGCCCAGCATGTCGAGCACGCGTGTCGGGAACGGTTCCCTCGGGTCGCTGTCGATGGTGATGTCGAGAAGACCGTCACCGAGTCGCGACGGCTCGCTGGCCTGCACAGTACCGACCACCGCAGCACCGACGAGGTGCCCGGTCGAACCGTCGGCAGCGACGACATGCACCTCGGCGAGAAACCGACGGCGACGCTCAGCGGCCTTGGTCGACTGTCCGATCGCGTCGAGTGCGGTTAGCAACGCAGGTGCCGGTCGGCAACCGCGCAGCCTGACTTGTGGTACCGGCGGCGCGGCCTGGTCGCGGAACACGCCAGTGACATCGAGGCAGGTCCCGTAGCGTTCCTGGCCCCCGCCCAGGAGAACGAAGTCCGAGGTGTCGCGAGGACGTCTCACCGCGTCGGTGCGGTCATCGACATCGACGAAGCCGCTGAGATCGACATCCACGGTCCCGGGCATGCTGGTGCTGGGACGTTGACCCAGCACGATGACATCACCGAGGTACTCGCCCGACCAGACTGGCGGTGTTCCTGGCGGTGGCGAGGGCTCGGTGACGGCGACGTCGCCGAGCCAAGCCTGATCCGTACCGAGTGCCTCGGCGGGGAGCCGATTCAGTAGATCGGCGAGTGCACCCTCCGGCGCGCAACCGACAAGCGTGAAATGCTCTCGCGGTCGGGGTGGTAGATCAACGAACAGTCCCTCGATCTCCACACACCGTCCCAGCGGGAGGTCGTCGTAGCAGTCGTCCAAGCCGACCTCGCCGAGGAGCAAATAGCGGAGGCCCGCCCTTGACTCCTTTTCCGATCGCCGCTGCCCGGGCACGGGGGCTTCGGGGCCATCGATGGCTGCCACACGGTCACCCTATCGACCCCGAGTTGCGTTCAACCCGTCGGGAACGGGATGTCAGGACGGTTCCTGGCGGGATACGCGTTCTCATCGGTCCGGCGTACGCGAGTTCGACGGCGGGTCGGTGTTCATCACCGATGAGGTGGACGTGGCGGCTGCCGACGTCGAGTTGGCCACTGCGGCAGCGCAGCGGGCGCTGGACGAGGCCGACCAGGCACGACCGGCCCTGTGGGCATCCACGAAACGCGACATTGCGGAGCTGCGCCACCGGCAGGTGCTCAGACAGGCCGAAGAGGCCGGCCAAACCAATCAGCTCGTGCAGCGCGCCGCTCTGAGCGCATACCAGCGTGGACAGCTGTCAGTTGGCGAACTCAACATGATCTGGCGGCACGCTCACACTACGGCGGAATCCACGCAGAACCCCGCCGCGGTGCCGCTCGGGTGGGAGTTGCGGGTGCTCGCGTCCCGGCGACGCTACGAGCAGGCCGCGGCTGCCGCGGCACAGGCGGAGAAAGAGGCTCAGCAGACGGCCGCCACCGCCGCTGCTCCCGCCGATGACATGCGGGCCGCCGAGTTGCACCTGTCGGCGGCGCAGCGATCTGCCAACATCGGTCTGGTCGGCCTCCTACGGGCGACTTGGGCCGACCCGGTCATTCGTTGATGACGTCGTGGGCCGGCCGTATCTTACCGAGCATCTGCCTGACCGTCGGCCAGGCAGACGATCGGCCGCCTGGGACGATGACCCCATCGCGTCGCTGGTGAGCCAACCGGGCTCCGGGAAGTCGTCGAGGGGGCGCTGTTTCGCTTTTCCGGTCCGGATCAGCTTGCCGGTCGCGTCCCGGTAGGCAAGGCAGGTGTGGGCCGGGTCGCCCTTCGCGTCGACCAAGCTCAGCAGGGTCGACTCGCCCTCGCCGATCGCTGCCATGGCCCACCTCGCGTCGAGGGTCCGCACCGGCTCCGCGGTGGCGTGCACTCCCCCGGCCAGCTGCGTCACGTTCGGGCCGTCGGCCAGCTCGCGGATGCGACCGAGTTCCTCCGCGAGTGCCGCAGCGTCGGGCGACTAGCTAGGCCGCACCCCGGTGTTCGGGGCGTACCGGACCTCGACCAGGCGGACCCGGCCCGTGCGGCGGAAGACGGCGTCGCTGGTCGCGGCGTCGAGTACGCCGTCGGCGAAGGTGGTCGTGACGCCGTCGGCGAGGTGGACGACGACCATGGGCGGTTCAGCCTGCTCGAACGGCACCGGCGCACCGGTGTCCTCGGCTGCCCGGAGCCGGTCCCGGCGGTAGAGCACCGGCACCTGGCAGAAGGTGAACGCGAGCGCCCCGGCAGGCACCGCGAGGGTGCGCCGCCGGCCACCGGGGTCCAGGTACCCGAACGTGCCGGCGCTGGTGGCCCATTCGGCGGGTTCGAGCAGCGGCTCGACGAACCCGAGGCTGCCGTCGCGTACCTGCAGCCCGAGTTCGCCGAACCGGGCGAGGATCGACTCCTTGACCTGCCCGGTCATACCCGGTTGACGGGCGCCGCCGCCGGCCGGGGTGTGGGAGTGCGGATCGGCCGGGAAAGCGCCGTACTCGCCGGGGCTGCGGGTGAAGCCCAGCCCGGCGCGTACGTCGTGGTAGTGCCGCGCCAGCCCCTGGATCACGTCGGCGGGGGCGCCCTCGCGGACGGCATCACGGTAGCTGCCGAGCACCGCATACTGCAGCTTGGCGACCATGTGCCAGTAGACGCTGCCCAAGCCTTCGTACCCGAAGAACGACCCGGATCGGCCGGTGTAGGCGTCGTGCCGGAACACCTGCTCGTACTGGTCGAGCAGGTGTTCGCCGTCGCGGGCGACCGCGGCCGACCAGCGCGGGCTCGCGGCGAGTTCGGCGAGCGCGTCCCGGACCGCCCCGGCATTGGCCATGCCCCCGGCGAAGTGGTAGGCCCCCTGCACGTCGCGGACGACGACGCTGCGCTCGCCAGCGTCGGCGAGTTCGGCCAGCAGCGGGCAGTCCAGCGCGGCGGACGCCGGCAGCTGGTTGCGCTCGACGAAGCCGGGCAGCTCGCGGTCCGGGTAGAGCTGGTAGGTATCGCGGTCCGGGCGGTAGAGGTCGCTGGCGCGCAGGGCCCGCAGCATCTGCAGGGACTCGGCGGGCGAGAGCAGCCCGGCAGCGAGAACCGCCACCTGTCCCTCAAGCATCAGCGGCAGGCGCCGTACGGTCGCGACCGGGTCACCGGAGGCCGCGTCGGTGCCGGGCTGCAGCAGGTTGTACGCGTGGTAGAGGCCGTCCGGCCGTCGGTTGGCGCGCAGGCTGGCTTCGACGGCGACGGTGGCGGCGTCGACGAGCGCCGCGATCCGCGCCGCGGAGACGGCAGTCGTCGTGCCGTCCGGCCCGGCGTACACCCGTGCCCGGAAGGCGGCCCCCGCACGGCCCAGGCTGTCCATCACCCGGCGCCGGGCGCGGTCGTCATCCGTGGTGGTGGCGTCGCGGGAGGTCAGCACCGGCAGGATCGCATCGAGCAGGTCGGCGATCTCGCCGCTGAGCGGCACGTCCTGCGCACCGGCCGGCGAGGGCGCGCCCGCGGGGAGACCGAGCAGGTCCGGCAGGGCAGCGAGGTAGGCGCGCAACTGGGCCAGGGTGACGACCGAGGCACCGACACCGACCAGGGCGTTGTTGGCGTCGTTCCACTCGGGGCGCTGGGTGTTCATCCAGATCCCGGCTCCGGGCACCAGGTTGACCAGCTTGGCGAGCAGCAGGGTGAGCAGTTTCTCGACGCCTGTGACGCGCACCAGGTCGCCGTCCGGGCCGGCGAGCAGCCGTCCGTCGGCGCCCTCGTCGCGCGTGCGGCGTTCGCATGCCTCGTCCCCCTCGGTGTCGAAGTCGATGGTCGAGCGCGGATCGGCGAGGATCTGCTCGTAGCCGCGGATCCGGTACGGCACATCCGCGTGCGTGAAGATCCGGCGGCGCAGCAGCGCGGCCACCCGCTCGGGGTGGAACCGTTGCGCCGACCGCAGCAGCGCCAGCAGGTAGACGATCTGGTGATCGCTCCAGTACCCGATGTTGGCCCAGGGGTCGTCGGGTTCCGGGCGTTCCCAGTCCAGGCCGGACCGGGAGATGCGGTACGGGTTGTAGCCGTCGGCTGTGGTCGCGGACAGGAAGATGGCGACCATCGCCTCCAGGTACTCCGGGAAGGACCAGCCCAGCGCCTCCCAGTTCTGGAAGATGTCGCGCCAGTTGCCCTGGAAGTCCGGGCGCGGCACGCCGTCGCGCTGCGGGGCGATCTCGAAGATGTTCCACGGCCGGCTGGGGTCGCCGTGCCGGCGTCCCCAGGACAGCGGCAGGTACTCGGTGAGCAGCCGGGCCAGGTCCGGGTCGTCGGTGCCGGCCGCCAGTGTGTGCAGGTCCGCGGGGGTCAGCACGTCGGGCAGCCCGGCCAGGACACCGGCGCGGCGCCGGGCGGTCCGCGGGCTGCGCTGTGTGACGAACCCGCGCACGTCGTCGGCGCGGATCAGGTACCCCTCGGCGAAGACGCCGCCACGCATGGCATTGAACAGTACGTTCGCCAGATGGTGGGTGCAGGCCGGGTGGCTGCCGGTGAGCTGGCCGGCGTCGGCGCGGGAGAGCAGGTCCGCCAGCTGACGGCGTCCCGACTCCAGATCGGCGCGTACGTCGGCGGCCAGCCGCTGCGGGTCGCGCAGCCGTTCGCGCAGGGCCACCACGTCGGCGGCGTCCCGGCCGGCGTCGACGACGACCTGCCAACGCGTCTCCTCGCCGCCGGACAGGACCAGGTCCTGGTGCAGCAGGTAGGTGCCGCGGACGGCGCGCGTCTGCGGCACCGGCACCGGCACCCGCCCGGCGCGTACGTCGTCGAGGGCCTCGGGGTGCAGCAGCACGGTGGCCTCGGGCGCCCCGAGCCGCCAGGCGACCGTGGCGAGCAGCGCCTCGCTCGGTTCGGCGCGGTCGGTCAGACCGGACCCCATCCAGTACGTGGCCAGGCCGGTCGACGGGTCGACCCAGGAGCGCTTGTAGGCGTCGGCGAGCACGCTGAGGTTGGACTGGATGTGCACGGTCACGCCGGCCGGGAGCAGGTTCTGCACGCCGTCGAGAACGGTGAGGCGGTGGGTGCGGGCGTCCAGGGCGGCGATCCGGGTCTCCCGTACGATCCCGAACGCCCCCGACGTGCGCCAGACTTCGCAGAACCGCAGGCCGAGGTCCTCACGGACCTCCTCCAGCACGACGACGCTGCTCAGCGCGTCCTTGAGGACGGCCCGGCGGACCCGGTCGTCGGTACGCCCGTGCGGGCTGAGTGGCTCCCAGCGAAACGGCCGTCCGTCCGCGTGGTGCCCGCGCACCACGGTGACGCCCCCGGTGACGGCCGCGGTGTCCGCCAGCTTGTCCTCGGTGACGTACGGGAAGACCGCGTTGTCCGGCCGGTTGCGGCCCGCGGTGATACCTCCCGGGGTCGAAAGGTACAACCAGACGTCGTGCGCGCCTACGACCGGCATGAGGAAGGGCGCCATCTGCTGGACGCCGTCGATCCGGTCCAGGACCACGTCGTCGAGTTCTGGGCCGGTCGCGCGCGGGCCGGGTCCGTTGTCCGGGGTGGTGGGGCGGACGCTCGGCTCGGTGATGGACATGGGGGCCTCCCTCGGCGCAGCGCCCGCGTCCCGCCGTCTGCCGACGTGTACAGAGAGCGCTCTCTCCTCGACGTGCGCTAGCAGCGCGTCGGGTGACTACTTTGACGAGAGAGCGCTCTCTCGTCAAGTGATCATGCCGCACCACGCGGTAGCTCCACGACGAATCCGCAGGCCGGGATCGGAACTCGAATCTGAAGGCGCGGTCCTCGCCGTACCGCTGGACGGGCTCTTCGATCGCTGGGAGAGCGCCGAGACGGACCGTGCAGGTCAAGCTTGAGCTGACGTTCGCCCCGGACGTCACCGCCGAGATCGACGACTCCTGGACCGCTGCTCGCAGCGGTGAGTTCGCCGCCGGGGACCTGGCCGAGGCCGAGGATCTTGTCATGGCCTTGACCGGGGCAAAGCCACTGCGCAGCCGGATCGAACTTGTGAATCCGAACTGAACCGCGGTGGGCCGGGGTTCCCGCGCAGTCGCCGATGAACCCGGAGGTCGCCGACGCACCGGCGGCGATCGCGCCGGTCCAGCTGTCGTTGGTGACGGTGTGCCGGCCCTCGTCGCCGCCGCTCCAGCTATCGACGACGGCGAACCGCACTGTCGAGGCGCTCGTCGGCAGAGCGGTGAGGATCAGGGTCGCGACGAGGTGCCGACCGCCGCAAGCGCGGCGGCCGGTCTCGATTTCCTCAGGCGGTACAGGAGGGGGTGGCGGTGGGCCCGGTGCCGGTGCCCTGGAAGCCGAACTCGGTGTAGCCGCCGGCCGGGACCTGGCCGTTGTAGCTGACGTTGCGGAAGGTCACCTGGCCGGTGGTGCCGGTGTTCGTGGCGTTCCAGGCGCTGGTCACCGCACCGCCGGACGGGATGGTGACGCCGACGGTCCAGCCGTTGAGCATCCCGGATCCGGCGGTCACCCGGATGGTGGCGGTGTAGCCGCCGTTCCACGAGTTGAGCGTCACGCGGGCGCTGCAACCACCGGGAGCCGGCGACTGCGAGGAGGCGGAGGGCGAGGGTGAGCCGGGTGTCGTCGGGCCGCCCGCGTTCAGTGCGTTGAGGACTGCGGTGTACGCGGCCTTCTTGTTGCCGTTGCCGTCGAACAGCAGCGGGTTCGCGCCGGTACGCCAGGATTCAGGGTCGCGCAGGCCCCAGACGGTGATGCCGGTGCAGCGGGCCACGGCCATGCAGGCTCGGGTGACCGAGGCGTAGATGTTGGCCTGGTTACCGCCCTGCTGGACGTCGAGTTCGGTGATCTGGACGTCGACGCCGAGGTCGGCGAACCGCTGGATGTTCTGCTGGTAGGTGGAGTCCAGCGTGGTGCCCAGGTGGGACTGCAGTCCGACGCAGTCGATCGGCACACCGCGGGACTTGAAGTCACGGACCATGTTGTAGATGCCGGTGGACTTCGCGTTGATGCCGTCGGTGTTGTAGTCGTTGTAACAGAGCTTGGCGCCCGGGTCGGCGGCCCGTGCGGCGCGGAAGGCGGCCTCGATCCAGTCGTTGCCGGTGCGCTGCAGGTTGGAGTCACGGCGGCCGCCGCTGCCACCATCGGCGAACGCCTCGTTCACCACGTCCCAGGAGTGAATCTTCCCGCGGAAGTGGGTGGCGACCTGGGTGACGTGGTTGATCGCGGCGTTGCGTAGTGCGCTGCCGGACAATCCCTGCGCCCAGGAGGGCTGCTGGGCGTGCCAGAGCAGGGTGTGGCCGCGTACGGTCATGCCCCGGCTCTGGGCGTGGCTGACCAGCCGGTCGCCGTTGGTGAAGTTGAAGCGGCCCTGCTGCGGTTCGGTGGCGTCCCACTTCATGTCGTTCTCGGCGACGATCGAGTTGAACTCGCGGTTGAGGATCGTCATGTAGTTCGTGTCGGAGAGCCGGAACGCACTGGTGGCGACACCGAAGTAGCGGCCGGTCTGTGCGGCCGAGGCGCCGAGCGTGGTGGCCGCCTCGGCGGAGCCGGTCACCGCGACTCCGGCGGCGACGAGGACGGTGGCGAGGGCTCCGGAGAGCAGGGCGAAGCGCCCGTTTCTGGGGATGCGCATGGCGAACGGAACCTTTCCGGAGTTATCGGCGGAGCGTGAGCAGGCCGGGACGGTAGGGCAGCAGACCGTAGTCGCCTCCGGAACTGGGGGAACGTCCCTGGTAGAGCAGCTGCAGGTTGCAGGGGTCGATGGTCATGGTCTGGTCGGCGCTGGTCCGCAGGAGTTCACCGTGGCTGATGTCGTTGGTCCACGTGGCGCCGCTGTTGGCCTTGCCCGCGAACGGGCTGTTATAGGTCGCCGCGTTCGGCGTCCAGGTACCGCTCAGGCTGGTCGCCGTGAACGAGCGGAAATAGCGCTCCCAGGAGCTTGTCCTGGCCTCGACGATCATCAGGTACTGGTTGCGGCCCTGCACCTTGTAGACCTGCGGCGCCTCGAACAGGTTCTCCGAGGTGTCGCTCATGATCGTCGTGTAGTTGGAGCCGAAGCTGCCCGGGAAGTTCCCGATCGGCATGATCTGACGGTAGATCCTGCCGTTGTCGCCGGCGAAGAACAGGTACATGTTCTGGTCGTCGCCGATGATCGTCTGGTCGATCACGCCGGTGCTGGAGTCGGTGATCTTCGCGGTCGACAGGGTCTGCGGGGCCGACCAGCCGTTGGCGTTGGCCGGGTTGGTCGACGTGCGGTACGAGAACGACGTCGGGCCCCACTGGTGGGCGAGGATCCAGATGTTCTTCGGCGCGAAGTAGAACAGCGACGGCGCGACGGTGCCCTGGTTCATGGTGTTCTGGGTGGCCGAGCCGAGCTGGTTGAGGTTGTCGACGAGACTGAAGTTCATCGAACCCCAGCCGCCGGTGGCGCTGCTGCTGTGGGTGGTGGCGTACACCAGTTGCTTGCCCTGGTAGGGGGCGATGGTGAAGTCCTTGAGAGAAGCCCAGCCGGACTTCGGCTGCGCCAGCGGGCCGGTCGACGACCAGCGGTAGGACGACGGCAGTGTGCACGACGTCGGCGGCGGGGGTGAGGACGACGGCGGGTTGGACGGCGGTGTCGAGGGGGTGGTGCCGCCGGTGCAGGCCACGCCGTTGAGGCTGAACCCGGCCGGCACCGGGTTGCTGCCGGTCTGCGAGCCGTTGAACCCGAACGAGACGCTGCCGTTGGTGGCAATCGCCGCGTTGTAGCTGACGTTGCGGGCCGTCACGGCGGCGCCGGACTGGGTGACGGTCGCGTTCCAGGCCTGGGTCACCTGCTGGCCGGCACTGTAGGACCAGGTCAGCGTCCACCCGCTGATGGCGTCGCCGAGGTTGGTGATGGTCACGGCGGCGCCGAAGCCACCGCCCCACTGCGACGAGATCGCGTAATTCACCGAGCATCCGGCGGCCGCGGAGGCGGGCAACGTCACCGCGGCAGCAGCCGAGCCGGCCAGCAGGACGCCACTGACAGCGGCGGCTCTGAATTTGCGCATGCTTCTCTCCTGACGGGGATCGCGGCTGAATGACCTTGGGGCAGATCACCTGGGGGGATTACACAACCGCTGACCGCAGGCTACGGGAGCGCTCCCAATCATTTCAAGGAATCAATGCCGCCGATTGGACGCCAGCACCCGGCACAACATTTAGGAGGGTGCCGAAACAAGACCTCTGAAAACTGTTACGCGGGCCGTTGCCTTGCGGTCGGCCGGTGCGGCAAGCGGCCGCCCGCGACGGTCGCCTGGGGCACTCACGTCCGGCACATCGCCGGCGCCCCGACTTCGATGCAATCCGCTGCGTAACACTTTTTCCGTGCCCAATTCTTCAGGGCCTTCCCATTGATGCTTTGGGAGCGCTCCCGTAACCTGCCGAAAACAACTGTTTGCGGTAAAAGATATTGACTGCCGTGCACGCCCTCCGGCCATCCCCTCAGGAGAGAACCATGATGTCGAGAAGAGCCAGGGTCGGCCTGGTGCCGGCCGGTGCCGCCCTGCTGGCCTCATCGGCGGTCGCCGTGGCCATGCCGGCCGATGCCGCGGCGACCGGTTGCGCGGTGAAATACGCCGTGTCGTCGCAGTGGCAGGGCGGGTTCAACGCCGACGTGTCCATCACCAACCTGGGCGATCCCCTGTCCGGCTGGACCCTGACCTGGTCGTCCGGTGCCGGGCAGACGGTCGCGCAGGCGTGGAACGCCACCGTGACGCAGAGCGGCGCGGCGGTGACGGCGAAGAACGTGAGCTACAACGGCGCCGTCGCGACCAACGGCACCGTGTCGTTCGGCTTCACCGGCTCATGGACCGGCAGCAACCCCGTACCGGCGAGCTTCGCCCTCAACGGCGTCGTCTGCACCGGCGGCACCACCCCCTCGACACCGCCGTCCAACCCGCCGTCGTCCTCACCCCCGCCGCCGACCTCGTGCACGCTGCCCTCGTCCTACCGCTGGACGTCGACGGGCCCGCTGGCCGAACCCAGGTCGGGGTGGCTGTCACTGAAGGACTTCACCAACGTCGTCCACAACGGCAAGCACCTGGTCTACGCCTCGAATGTCTCCAGTTCCGGGTACGGCTCCATGAACTTCACCCCGTTCACGAACTGGTCCGACATGGCATCGACCGGGCAGAACGCGATGAGCCAGGGCACCGTGGCGCCCACCCTGTTCTACTTCGCGCCGAAGAACGTCTGGATCCTGGCGTACCAGTGGGGTCCGACCTCGTTCAGCTACAAGACCTCGAGCGACCCCACCAACGCCAACGGCTGGTCCGCGCCGCAGACCCTGTCGACCGCCTCCATCGCCGACGCCCCGTACGGCGTGATCGACCAGACGGTGATCGGTGACGGCCAGAACATGTACCTGTTCTTCGCCGGCGACAACGGCAGGATCTACCGCCAGAGCATGCCGATCGGCAACTTCCCGGGCAGCTTCGGCTCCTCGTACACCCAGATCATGAGCGACACCCGGGAGAACCTGTTCGAGGGCGTCGAGGTCTACAAGGTCGCCGGCCAGAACCAGTACCTGATGCTGGTCGAGGCGATCGGTAGCCAGGGACGCTACTTCCGCTCGTTCACCGCCACCAGCCTCGGCGGAACGTGGACCCCCAACGCCGCCACCGAGAGCAACCCGTTCGCGGGCAAGGCCAACGCCGGTGCCACCTGGACCAACGACATCAGCCACGGTGACCTGGTCCGCAACAATCCGGACCAGACCAAGACCGTCGACCCGTGCAACCTGGAGCTGCTCTACCAGGGCAAGAACCCCAGCGTGAACGTCCCCTACGACCAGCTGCCCTGGCGGCCGGCCCTACTGACCAGGCAACGCTGATGGCCCGCCGCGTCCGCAACTCCCTGATCACAGCCGTCGTCGCGGTCACCGCCGCCGTCCTGGCCCTCGGAGCTGCCCCGGCCCAGGCCGCCGTCGGTGGATCGGGCCCGTACCCGGCCGACTACGAGACCTCGGCCGGGCTGCCCAACCACACCATCTACCGCCCGCAGAACCTGCCGGCTGAGCGTCTGCCCGTCTTCGTCTGGGGCAACGGCGGCTGCTCGGGCAACGGCCTGTCGCAGCAGAACTTCCTACGCGAGATCGCCTCGCACGGCTTCCTGGCAATCGCCAACGGCGCCCCGAACGGCTCCGGCTCCACGACGGCCCAGCAGCTCACCCAGTCCATCGACTGGGCCGTCGCGGAGAACTCCCGGCCGGGCGGCAAGTACTACGACAGGCTCGACACAAGCCGGATCGCCGCCGGCGGCTTCTCCTGCGGCGGGCTGGAGGCGTACGCCGTCTCCGGCGACCCGCGAGTCACCACGACCACCATCTTCAGCAGCGGCCTGCTCAACGACGCCGACGACTACCAGCTCCGGAGGCTGACCAAGCCGATCGCGTACTTCATCGGCGGGCCCGGCGACATCGCGTACCCGAATGCGATGGACGATTGGACCAAACTTCCCGCCGGGTTGCCTGCCTTCATGGGCAACCTGAACGTCGGCCACGGCGGCACCTACGACCAGGTCAACGGCGGCGAGTTCGCCCGTGTGGCGGTCCTCTACCTCAAATGGCGGCTCAAGGGCGACACCACCGCGGGCGGCAATTTCGTCGGCGCGAACTGTGACCTGTGCGGCACACAATGGCAGGTCCGGCAGAAGAACCTGACCCTCGACGGCGGCACACCGACGACCCCGCCGCCGTCGGCCTGCTCCGCGGCGTACTCGGTGCAGGACCAGTGGAACGGTGGTTTCGTCGCCTCGGTGACCGTGACCGCCGGGACCGCCGCGGTGAACGGCTGGCGGGTCGCCCTGGGCCTGCCGGGCGGGGCGTCGATCAGTTCGCTCTGGAACGCCGTCGCCACCGGCACCAACATTGTCACGAACGCTAGCTACAACGGCCGGCTGTCACCCGGCCAGAGCACCACCTTCGGTTTCCAGGGCACCGGAACCGGCGGCGGCGCCACGGTCACCTGCACCGCGAGCTGAGGCTGATGGCCGGGGGCACCCGTCTCGGGCGCCCCCGACCGCACCTCGACCAGCGTCGTGAGCCCCGACCGAGGGCGCGCTTCGCCGCAACCCGGCACGCGGCACCGGCCTGCGCAAACGCGCGTGAAAGCCGTACGTCACCGCCTTGCGGTAATGCAGCACCAGGGCCAGCTCAGGACCACCCATGCCGCGATTTTGCCAGGCCCCGAACAATCGTTTCCGAGCCCATGGTGCCGAGATCGATGAGGCGCCGCCCGCCGAGGGCGGATGACCCCGGCCTCCGGGAAGCGAGGGCGCACGGTCGGCGGCAGGAGAGGGCGTTCGGCTGCGGATCGATTTGCGATCATGAGTTCGTGTTGAATCATGACGAGGCCGTCAACTACCTGAACAGCTTCGACGGCATCGACCCTGAGGTCCTGCAACCGGAACTCTTGTCTGACGGATCCTGGCTGCTCGAGCGGCGAGAGTTCTGGGCGAGCCTGCTGTACGACGGAGCTGATGAGGAACTCCTCGATGCCTTGTTCGGCGGCGAGCAGGGCGTCTTCGACCAGATGAACGACCTGTGGAAAGAAATCGAGCAGACGGGTAAGTGGCCGGTCTTAAAGCTCGGAACTCAAGCCGGAGACTTCGCGTTGGCGATCTGGTACGTGATCGACGAGACGGAGGGTCACGACTTCCTGGTCCTGCCCGGAGACGGCCGTTGCATCTCTGTGGCAGCTGTCGCGGCACACTCCTACGGACCTGGGCTGTCTTGGCCGGAGGCGCAGAGGCTGATCGAACGGGGCAGCTTGGGGTCACCGGCGCAGCGCCTGCTGCTGCTGGTGCGCGCCTTGGGGGACGGCGATTCTATGGCTGGCATGGTGGAGCAGGTGGCTGACGCACTCCTGGCCGTCGGGAATGCCGCGTGTCCCCGCGAGACGGCTGTGGCTGCCGCTCGACAACTGCTCGAAGACCGCGGGGGGAGCTGGTCCATGCACGGTGATGTACTGGTTTGCGACAACGAAAGTGCGGTTCGGCAGTTGGGTGGGCTTCCGCCGGAAGATCTGCTCAGAGTTACACGGGCACTTCAGTAAAGAAAGGGCGGCTAACCTCCGCCGCCGCCGAAGGCGCTGCTGAACCTCCGATTCTTGACCACAACCTCTCATCGGCATGGTCGCGCCGTTGACCACGCCTACGTTCCGGAGGCTGACGCCGGCGTCGAGCATGGTGGTGACGAGGGTGTGCCGCAGCATGTGCGGGTGCATCTTCGGGATCCGCAGCTCGGCTGTTTTGGCCAGATGCTTGAGCCGTCGGGTCGCCGCGAGCCGGTCCATCCGGGTGCCGCGGGCGTTTCGGAGTATCGGGCCGGCGTCACGTTCGTCGACGGCACGGTCGATCGCTCGGGCCACCGCCGGTGGTAGCGGCACCAGGACGACCTTGCCGCCTTTGCCGCGGACCTTGAGAACGCGGTGGCCGTGCTCTTCGCGAGATCGACGATGTTGGCGCCGCACGCTTCGAAGATCCGCAGTCCGAGCAGGCCAAGCATGGCGACCAGCGCGAAGTCGTTGATGTCGGCCGACACTCGGGTTGTGGTGATCATCGCCTCGAACTGGAGATGGCTGAGGCCGAGGGTGGGTGACTCGGGCGGGACCAGTGGCCGGCGGCCGTAGTCGGCGGATGAGTGCGGCAGGATCTCGTCGATGACGCAGACGCGGTAGAAGCCGATCACGCCTCTCCCTGCTCCGCGCCGGCAGGTTGGGCCCGGACGATCAGGGGAAGGAACGGCGGAGGGTGCCCACCGGGGGATTGTAGGCGCCCTCTCCGCCCGGGGGGTGGTCAGATCTGGCGGAACACGGCTTGGGTCGGCGGGCTGCGGAGTGCCCGCTCCGGGCGGCCACGATGGGTGTCACCGGCCCGGATTAGAGTGCGATCATGACCGACGCCTCCATACACCTCGTCGCCCAGCCTCGTCTCGACACGCTCGTGACGGAGTTCCACGCCGACGCTCAACGGCTGCGCACCGACTTCGCAGGGACGGCCTGGATCGGTGACATCCCCGACCCGGTATCCGGGATGATGGGACCGAACTACCAGCGGCGCGTTGTCGACTCGCAGTTGTTTCTGCCTGACACCCACTGGTACACCGTCCGCGAGCTCGACGACGCCGAGATCCAGATTGCCGTCGGCCTGCTCCAGGTGCCGGGCACCAAGCAGGGCTCACAAGGGCTGGTCGGCGCGATCGCGGACCCACGTGCGGATTTTTTCGAGCACCCGGAACACGAAGACCGGGTCGGCATCTGCCTGACGCTGCGGGGCCAGATCTGGTCCAACGTCGGCCTGTCATATCGAATCACCGTACTGTGCCGGCCGGAGGCCTTCATCAGTAGCGCACCTGCGTGATGCGAGGGCCGCACTGATCTCGGCACCAGCGTGCGTGTCGGCTCGCCATCCGGCCACCGCGAGCGCTTGGCGGCAGAATGGTGAACGGCGCGAACTGACCCTCCAGCGCGTGCCAGTCGCTGTGGGCGGAACCGACGAGGTGCCGGGGCAGGGCTGTTCAAGGCGTCCGCGACGAACGGGTAGAGCCTTTCCCCTGGATACCCGGTCCGCATCAACCGCGACCACGGTTAGGTTCGCTGACGTGATCATGAATGTGCTGGCTCTGGCGTTGGCCGCGTTTCTCATCGGTGGCGGCGTATGGACGCTGGTGACCGACACGCCTATCGTGCTGAAGGGTTCCAGGTCGGCTTGGCGTACCCAGCAGGAGGCGATCTCGTTCTGCCTCACGTTCGGCGGCGCCATCTTGACCGGAGCGCTGGTGGACATCGCTCGCACGGCAGGGTGGATCGGCCCCAGCGTCGCGCTATTGCTCCTCGGCGTGCCGGTGACGCTACTCCTTGTCGCGTTCATCGCGTTCCGTCCGCGCCGGCGCGTTACGGCCCATTAGCCGAAGCAGCCGACGGAGCGCAGCAACAGGGACCCATGTTCTCGCGACAGCGCAAAGTGTTTCCGTGCCTTTACTTGTCACTCATCTTGAGCGCCGACTCGGACAAATATCCATTAGCCGGTTGGATTTTTCAGTGAGTTTTTCCTGCCCGTCCTGGACTACCTGTGGTCGAGATGCGTAGATTCTCGCCAAACGGTACTTCGCGGCGACGTTGTGGCATTACCCGCGGACTTGGTCATCAACTCCCGTTCACTGCCCAGTACATGGCCTTGCCGGTATACGTCGATGACGAATTCCAGTCGGTTGTGATCGAAACGGCCAGGATGTTGCGATCGTATGGCTTGTTCCGGTCACTTCCGGCGAGGCCAAGTTCATCGCCGATTACGGCCGGCAACGCTTCGAGCAACTGCTCAGCGAGCAAGACCCGGACCTGATGGATGGAGATAGACCATCGATTGCGTGACTCCCTTTCACGGGATCCTCCACTCCAGCGGCATCGCCGCAGGCAGTAGCAGTTGGTTTCCGCCGCCAAGGGCGGCATTCCAACGCACTCACATCGGTAGATCAGTGCTCGCCCTGGCGAAGGCCGGCGCTAGACATCGTGGGCTGATACGGCTTCGATCGAAGGCGGAGTGCTGCGCAGATCAGCACGGCGAACTGGTGTTCACCGGGGATTGAAAAGGCTGCGAACGCGACTCGCGGTAGGAGAGCGCACGGTGAGCCCCGGCGTTTCCGCGTCGCCATCCGGTGGAATTGGTGACGGCCCTCGTTCCGGTGTCAGTCGTGGGGAGCGATGGTCAGGTAATGGGCCAGGTAGGTCAGTGCCTCCGGAGTGAGTTCCGTGGTCGGCTGCCGGTTGCGGATCGCCTGGATCAGCGTTCCTTCGATCAGGAACCGGTAGACGAAACTCTCGACGCTCGGCGCACACCAGTACAGCTCGGCGATCTCTCCGTCCTGCCGGTACCTGAGTTCCCATTCGGTGGTGTAGTCCCGGCTCGAGCAGACGACGGCATACTGTCCGTCGCGGTGCAGGTAGAGGTACCAGACGATGCAACTCTGCTGGTCACGGAAGAACAGCACCATGCGGTCGTCCGGGTGGGCCGGGCTTGGTACCGGGCCGGCCACGTCCGTCCAGGAGCAGTCGCCGACCCGGTCCAGGCAGCGGTGCAGGTGCGCCCGGGTGATGAGCGCGACGAAGTCGGCAGGCAGGGTGAGGCCGTCGTCGGCCAGTTTCGCGGCGATCGGGTCGGTCACCGCGGTGCGGTGGTCGAGCGGTCCGCCGATGTCGCCGAACCAGGCGAAGTCACCGGTGAACGATTCCTCGTCCAGCGCCGGGACGCTGTCCAGAGGGTAGGCCTGGAACCAGGCGAAATGCTGTTCCTCCTCGTCGAACGGCCGGTACGGGCCTAGACCGCCGCCGGCCCAGAACGCCGGCAGGCATACCGCATGGGGACCGTCGCCGATCGTGCGGAAGCCGGTCTCCGGATGCGCCGAGGCGGGCTCGGGAAGCAGCCGGCCGACCGGTCCCGGCGGCAGGTCCGGCAGCAGCACGTCCGGCCGGCCCAACTCGTCGGCGGGCGGCACGTAGCCGGGTTCCTCCTCTGGGCGGGGTGCGGCGGGCACGCAGACCCGGAACTCGTAGGTGCGCCGGTCCTCGGGCCACCGGGCGTCGATCGTCTGCGCCGCAGCCGTGCAGTCGGGGCAGTCGTCGGCGCGGCCGCCCCACATGCCGAACTGAGAGCCCTCCATGTCCGGTTTCTCAAGACCGCACAGCGTGGCGTTACGCAGGGCGTACGCGTGCCGGCCCGCGTCGGGCAGCATGTCGGACCATGCCGCCTCCCAGCGCAGATCCCAGCAAGCGTACGGAAACCGCAACACCTCGTAGTCGACGGTGCCGACCTGGGTCACCGCGTGGCACCACGTGCAGATCCAGATCTCCCGGCACCAGCGGGACGGCGGCAGATCCCACCGGGCCATCGGCGACTCGCAGACGTCACAACGCATGCCGGGATCCTGCCACGGGGGTGCGACAGGAATCCGAGCTCGTGCTCCTGCCGCCATGAACCCCGACCCGTCCACTCTCGGCGTATTGCATGAGGAGCGTGAATGTCATCGCCTGCCGCCCGATCAGCGACATGACAATGCGCCGCAGACTGCAGCGTCAGGCAGGATGATCTGGTGGACGCCGAAAGCGCGAAACGCGTCATCCTCATCGACGATCTGCGTTCGTTCACCGATGGCCGTAACGCTGATGTAGCCCGGACGGGCGCTTCGGGACTCGCCCTTCTGCACGCGCACCGCGGCAAGCGCATCGACGAGTTGTGGCTCGACCACGATCTGGGCGAGAACGACACGATCTGGCCCGTCGTTGAGGTCCTGGAACACGCGGCTTTCGAGGGGCACCCGCTCAACATCGGCATCGTCTACATCCACTCCGCCAATCCATCTGGCGCGGCGAAGATGGCCCAGGCACTACGACGATGGGGCTACCCCGTCCGCCTCGCATCCGGATCGGCAGCCGTCGGTTACGTCTCCACATAACCGCACCTCGCCACCGAGATGGTGACGACTCGAAGTGCGAGGACGATCAAGAGCAACGTCATGAAAGCACAACGCTGGTCGCGGCAGGCCGTAGACGGCAGCCAGGCCCGGATGGGCGCTCAGCTGTAGCCGCCGCCGCTCGCCGGCCGCAGAGCCGGGACGAAGCGTGCACCGGCCCATGTTGAGCGCGCGCAGCGTGACGACCACGCTGAGCGTCGCGCCCGATCGGCGGCAGATCCGGGCGCCATCGACAACCCACGAACGGCAAGCAGCGGCCCAAGAACCGCCGGTAAAGTCCACGACGTGGAGTTGCGCGACGCGCTGCGGCGCCGGCTGGTCACGCCCGAGCAGCGGACCGCGATCGATGCCGCGATCCTCCGGATCGAGCAAGTCGTCGACCGCGGTGAGGACGCCACCGCCGCGATCGAGTCTCTCAACGAGACAACCGGCCACAGCTTCGCGGCCGAAGACTTCGGCCATCACTGCGGAACACCCAACCGCGCAGAACTACTCGAATGGGCGTGCGCACCACCACCGGCTCGCCTCCCTGACATCACCCGCGACGAGTTGATCGAAATCGTGCGCCGCATCCTCGCCGACCCGACCGACAACTGGTACATCACCGCGTTCCACATCAACACCGTGATGCCCGGAGCGATCGACCTGATCTTCTACCCGCCATCCGAACTGGAAGACGCCACGCCAGAGGAAATCGTCGACGCCGCACTGACCTACCACCCGATCGCCCTGTAGCCGAGCCACCGCCCCAAACCGGACACCGGCGTCACCCCGTCGAAACCACTCCACACCAGACCCGGTCACCGAGAGCCTGTCGACGTCCACAAGATCGCTGATACCACCGCCAGGCAACCCCAGCACGCCCTGTCCACGGCAGATCAGGGCCTCCGTTGGGACGCGTAGCCGCATTCGCTGCTACTTTCCGCCCGTGGACGAGGACAGATTCTGGACGCTGATCGAGGAGTGCCGCCGGGAGAGCGGAAACGACACTGAGTTCGCTGCCCGTGTCCTGTTTCGCCGCCTCCGCAAGTTCGACGCGGCCACGGTCATCGCCTTCGCCCAACTCTGGGAACAAGCGGTGTCAAGCCTGTACTCGTGGCCGGTGACCGACGCGGCGTGCCTGTTGCTCGGCCCGGTCGAGGAAGACGACCTGCGTCACATCCTGGACTGGATCATTTCGTACGGTCGCACGGTGGTCGAGCGGACAGCGCGGGATCCGGACAGCCTCGCGGATCTCGCGGCCGACGCGGGCAACGCCCGCGCCGACTGGTTCAGGGGGTTCATCACCGAGGCGTATATCGTCGTGAGTGGAAGCTGGCCGCTCGGCTACGCCCCTGAGGGGCCGGAGGACCTGTTCGGCGATCGCACAGATCTCGACGATCCCACCGCGGTCCATCGCCGGTTCCCACGCCTGGCCACATTCCGGCGTGGTCACCCGGAACTCGGGACACCGGAGCTTCGCTGACCAGGACCGGCGTTCGTCAACTCACTGCGAGGTTCTTGGTGAAGAACTCGTCGAGTTTGTCGAAGGGGATGCGGTCCTTGCGGTCGTACAGGTCGTGGTCCGCGCCCGGGACGATCAGCAGGTCGATGGTGCCGGGCACTCTTCCGGACGTCCTCGGAGTAGTAGCGGGAGTGAGCGCCGGCGCCGGCCACCAGCAGCGCTTTGCGGGGCGCCAGCAGGTCGATGTTGGTCATCAGCGGGAAGCCGAAGAACGACCTAGGCGTGGTCGCGGTCCAGGCGGTGTTGGAGTTGATCGAGCGCGGGTGGTAGCCGCGTTCGGTGCGGTAGTAGCCGAAGAACGCGGCCGTGACCGGGTCGGCGTCGGTTGGGAGGGTCTTGGGCAGGACCGTGTCGGTGGGGGCGACGTTGCCGGCCGCGTCGAACGGGACCTCGTGGGAGAGCCGCGCGTAGGTGCCCTTCTCAGCGTCGATCCAGCGCTGGCGGCCGAGGTGGTTCACAACCTTCTGGCACTGCTCGCGGCTGTAGAAGTGGTCCGTACCGTTAGTTTGTCTCGGTGATCCTCACCGACGCCGCTGTGCAGGGCTGGCGCACCGTCCGCCGCTACGCGGTGCCCGCCCCGATGATCCACCGGGCGACCGAGCGCCGCCTTGCCGGCGACTGGCGGGGGGCCTGCTCCGCCGCCGACGTCGCGGTTGATCTCGACCTCTCTGAGATCAACCGCCGCTTCGGTACGGCTACCGCCGACCGCATCGAGGAGGATCTCCGGCACTTCGCCCCCGACCTGCTGCGCTGGCACCTGCCCCGGCGGCCGAGCACCGGCCACACCGCCCTGTCGCCACGGCGCCTCTCGGTCCTCGACCACTACGACGACGACCTGATCCTCGCCGTCGGCAGCCCTCGTACCGGCTACGGCCGTCAGCAGTTGCGACTCTTCCTCTCCTCCGAGCCGCTGCAGACGTCGCAACCGCCGAACGCCTACAGCGGCTACCACACCCGCGAGCCGTGCACGTGGCACATGGCCGTGGACGGCGATCTGCCCCGCCACGTCTGGGACGCCCGCCACACCGGCGAACTGCTGACCTGGTACGGCCTCGAACCCGCGCCTCATGACCATCTCGTCTGGGGCTTGCACGACACGGAACGCTTCCTGCGCGCGTGGGCCGAGCTGGGAGTCGACATCCCGGAGCGGAAGGTAAAAATCAATCCACACATGGCGCTCGGCTACTGGTACCGGCTGCCGGAGATCGTCCGCACGGTTCGCGAAGCCGTCGCCACCACCCCGGGCCGGATCGTCGCCGGCTGGAAAGACCGTTCCTATCTGTCGTTCACCCCGGCCGGGGACGGACGGCTCGCCATGAACTTCTACGTCTACGACCCGCGCGACGCCTACATCCCTCTGGAACGTCTCGGCCTGCCGCTGGACGCCCTGCTGATCCAACTCGGGCTCCTGGACCCGGACCACCTGCACCCCCTGATCCACGCCGCGCTGTTCCCGTCCGCCACCGAGCCCCCGGCCGGGCCACCGCGTCCCGGCCACCTCTCGACGGGCCCGGTGCGGGTGCGGTGCGGCGGCGTCTGGCACGAGATCCGCCGCCGTCAGGACGGGCGAGTCCAGATTCCACACAGCGAGCAGGAGGAACAGCGCGAGACCACTCTGGTCGCGCTCGGTGGCAGCCGCAGCGGCTGCTTCGCCGTCAAGACCGCCATGGAGAACGGTCCCGCCGGACTGCCCCGTCAACGGGGGGCCGACTCCGACTTCCCCGATCCATGGGCACCCGCGCCGGTGACGCAGACCGTCCCCTCACCCCCGGCCAGACCCGCCCGTCAGGCCCGGCTCCCCCGCCGCCTCCGCGAGCAGCGCCGCGAACTGATGCGACTCGCGCTGCACGGCGACACCGAAGGCGTGATGTCGCTGCTCGACGCCGGTGTCTCCGCACACACGCGCGACCACCGGGGTCGCACCCTGCTCCACTTCATGGCACACCTACGGGATCTCACCATGCTGGAACGCCTGCTCACCGAGGGCCTCGACATCGAAGGCGCCGACGTGGCCGGGGTGACCCCACTGGTCGCCGCCGCCTACGGGATGGGTGACATCGCGTTGATCCGCGCCCTGATCACGGCCGGCGCCCGCCTGGACGTGACCTCGGAACGCACCGGCGAACCGGTCACGGCCTGGCTGGAGAAGGCCCGGCCGGAGGTCTTCACCGCGATCAGCGACCTCGAAGACTCCGAGGCCGCCGCCGCTCGGCGCGGCTGGTGGCACGAGACGGAGAAATGGGACCGTGACCTTGCCGAGTGGCTCGGCCGCAATCCTTGACCATCTGCTCACCAGGATTCACTCGGTCCCAAAGTCCGTGAGGCACGCTCATGAGCGCCACTGAGCAAGATCGTCGGGTATGACACAGCGGGCGGGGAGACCGCCCGGCAGCGGTGTTGAGGAGTTCGAGCATGACCGTCTCGTGCTGCCCCTACGGGTGGAACAGGTGGAAATCAGTCGTTTTTGTCGCTTTGGCTCAGCGCATTATTGAATTCGTCATGAAGGTTGACTGGGATAGCGTCGGCAAGTGCCTGTTGAAATTGGGTACCCGAGAGGTTCGGCCTTTCCTGCCGGAGTTGGTCAAGGGTGATGGTGGGCCAGACGCCGGTGCTTGTGTGCCAAGCCTCTGCCGCGTGGAGCAGGGTGGTGACGGCGGCGCCGTCACGGCGCGGATCCGTTCCGCCGGGAGCACCCCGTTGCGCAGCAGGAAGTCCGCGTCCTCGGCCGGCCAGCGCGGCACCGGCCGG